>JAGOGN010000100.1 GCA_017996675.1 Lachnospiraceae bacterium
GTATATGGGGGATACCTCTAATATTGTAGGGCTATTTTATCATCTTCCTTTAGGATCAGAAAAGATGACTTATCAGATTGATTCTGAAGCGTTTATTTTTGAAATTGATTATACACAAGGATTAGCTCAGGTTGGAATCCATAATCATAATGTTTCAAGAGAAAAGAATTTTAGTGAAAAGAAAGACCGAAAAAGAGGAGAAAATGAAGCCTATCAGGCGATGATCTACAACTCTGTCCTTGCCTTTTCGTTGATTGATAATTTGCAGGGAATTCGATTTCGGTTCAAAGATCATTGCTTTTTTGTTACAAGAGAGCGTGTGATGCAAAGCGGTCAGTTTGTACTTCCGATTCAAGACGAAGAAGGAGCAAATGCTTTGAAAAAAAGTATTTTGGAACAAAAGAGTATTAAAAAATTATTTACAAACCTATTCGAGGAAGAGTAAAATATACGTTGTTGGAAAAAAGGAAGGAGTTACATGAAAGATAAACAAGGTGAAGTAATAAAAGGATTTATAATAGGAGCATCCATGAGTGTTCCAGGTGTAAGTGGCGGAACGATGGCGATTCTATTAGGTATCTATGATAAATTGATTCACGCAGTCAGTCATTTTTTTAAAGACGTGAAGGGAAATTTATTTTTCTTGATGAGAGTTTGTATTGGAGCGGGATTAGGAATTGGTTTATTAGCAAGGGTGATTTCCTGGATGTTGGACAAATTTCCGCTTCCAGTTTCGTTTTTTTTCTTGGGAGCAGTTATTGGAGGAATTCCAGCACTGTTTCGCAAAACCAAAGAAAAACCATGGAAGGTTAGTTCTGTAATCTATTTTATTTTGGGATTAGTGATTGTAGTATCTATCGGATTTATTCCATCTGGAAATATAAACGTGAGCCAAGGCAGTGGAATTGGACATTTATTGATGCTACTGGTGACAGGTATTATTATTGCAATTGCATTGGTATTGCCTGGTATAAGCACATCTCATATGTTGCTTATTTTGGGAATGTATGATGCATTATTGGCTGCGATTAACAAATTTGATTTGATTTTTATTGGAATACTTGGAATTACAACCTTAATTGGTGTGATTTTGACAACAAAACCGTTGGAATGGGTTATGAATAAATTTCCACATCAGACCTATTGCATGATTATTGGATTTGTACTAGGTTCCACATTCGAAATTTTTCGAGACAAAATATGTCCAGCAGTACCGGCACATCCAAGCTTTGGCTGGTGGGCTATTATGATTGGAACTTCCATTGTAACTTTTGTATTAGGAATCTTAGGAATTCATTATCTTTCCAGATTTTCTAACGACTAAGGAAGCTTTCGTGTGATGGAAAAATGCGGAATGAAAAAAATAGCAAAGACGGATTCCATTATGTATCAAGGAATCGAGCACCATTGTAGCTATTATAGTATTAAAAAATAAGAATATCATAAAGAAAAGCAGGACTCATTCGTAATAAGAATGGGTCTTTTTTTGCGAAAAAAAGATTGACACTTTGAATTAGCTGTATTAATATAAGTAATACAAAGGAGGTGTTAGTTTGCTTTTAAAAATTAGAGAAGATCTTGATATTCCGATTTATATGCAAATTCGGAATCAGATTATTCATGGAATCGCCGATGGTCAGCTAATGCCAGGAGATCAATTGCCAACAGTCAGGGCGTTAGCACTGGAGATTGGCATTAATGCAATGACGGTTAATAAAGCATATCAACAGTTAAAGTTAGAAGGTTATATTCGAACAGACAGGAGAAATGGAGCACGTGTCTGTGAATTAGAAGGAGAGAACAATAAACTCAATCGGGACCAGTTGAGGATGCTAAGCCAGCTGATTGCAGAAGTAAAGGTAATGGGAATATCGAAAGAAGTGTTTATTCAGACATGTGAACAATTATATGAGGGAGAAAAGTAATGATGATTCAAATTATATTTAGTGTATTGTTTTATCCAATTTTAATCATTTTATATTTTGTAATGAAATATTATGGGAAGCGACGGAATCAAAGATTATTTAGTTGTGATGTGAAAGAAGAATGGCTGGAAGCTTTAGAAGTTAAGAACATCGAAAGCAGGTACAAGAAAGAACTGAACTTATGGCTAGTTGGAATGACATTGATGATTGTTCCACCGTTTTTTATACCGTATTTCTCGATCGCCATTAGCTATTGGATTATATGGATGATGGTTGCGATTGTGGTCTTTATGATTCCATATGGTAGAGCATATAAAAATCTGCGCCAATGGAAGGAAAATAATGGCTGCTATAGGGAAATAGACGAGAGTCTGGTAGTGGATCTGACTACACCCGGCGTGATTCGAACTATCAAATGGTATACGTTTCTCATTCCAGGAATACTGTCGTTTTTGAGTTTCCTTTATAGTATCTATATTGGGAATGAAACCAGGTGGGGAATGGTTTATTCTGTGGTCATCACAGGTAGTTTTTTCTTTTGCGTACTGATATTTATTTATTTTGCATTCTTGAGTGATCGAAAGAAATCGGTCGTAATCTCTCAGGATAGCGAAATAAATATCAATTATAACCGTGCCTCGAAAAAAATATGGAAAAATTTCTGGGTTTTAATGATTGGCGTGACCACATTGATCACGGTTGGAAATGCAGCGACGCTGACGTTTTCTTGGAATATTCTGTTGGTTTTGTGGACAAATATTGGAATGATTCCAGTTGTGTGTGGAATTTTGATTCATGTGATTGGACAGAAAAATCGCCTAGAGCATCGTTATCAGAATTTGCGTGAAGATTTTGGACAGGGAGATGAACGGTTCTTTATCTGGGGACAATTTTATTATAATCCGAAAGATAGTCATTCGACCATTGATACCAGAGTAGGGACAGGAATTACGGTAAATATGGCATCAAAGACAGGAAAAGCACTGCTTACAGTGCTCATGGTGGTACTTTTATCGATGCCAGTGATTTGTTTTTTCATCATTAGAGATGAATTTACTCCAATACATCTGGAAGTTCGCGGTGAGAATCTGATTGGAACTCATACATCAGAAAAATACAGAATTCCGATAGATGAAATATCTGATTTGAAACTACTCACTGGAAAACTTCCGAAAATGTATCGTACCAATGGAACAGGGCTGGAAACGCTGAAAAAAGGATATTTTTCCGTCGGAAAATACGGAAGTTGTAATGTATTACTCAATCCTCAAAATCAAAAATTCCTGCTGCTCCAATATAAAAATCGATGGTATTTTTTAAGTGGTCGAACAGATGTAGAAACGCAAAAAGTCTTTAATCAGCTTAAAGTTTATCAATAATGAGTTCCAGCTGCTCCAATAGTAATCTGGCACTATCAAAATTTCTACTGTTGATAGCCTGGTGAACCTGGAATTCCAGCTGGACTCTTTTTTGTTCCAATTCCAGATAATCCTTATTAAAATGATGTTGATAAATCATCTGACGGAATTTACGAATTCGAATCTTTCGAATGGAATGATCTTCGATGATTAGGCAATAATCCATACAGTTTGCAATGGTATAAAAGTCATGGGACACCATAAAAACAGCGCCTTTATAGTTGCGGACTGCTGCTTCAAAGGCAAGCTGAGTCTTTGTGTCCAAATGGCTGGTCGGTTCATCCAGTAGCAGGAAATTTGCGTTGGATAATCCGATTTTAGCTAACTGAAGAAGATTCTTCTCGCCACCAGATAAAGTCTGAATTTTCTGGGAAAGGTCCTTGGTAAAACCATATTTGGCCAGATATTCTTTGACTGCTCGATTGGTTGAAAGTTCTTTAGACAAAAATTCATTTAAAATCGTGCTATTTTCATCTAATGTTTCACCAGCTGTCTGGGACAAAAAGCCGATTCTAGCATCTGGTGAAATCTGGATGGAATCCTGCTTCGTGTGATAAATATCTCGTAATAAGGTAGTCTTTCCAGTTCCGTTTGCCCCAATTAAAGCAATTTTTTCATTTTGCTTTAGGTGGAAGGAAATATGCTCTAGTAATGCAGTATCAAAACTTTTATTGTAGTCTGTAATTTCTAAAAAGGTCTGGTCCGCATCTACTTCTACTTCTGGTAATCGAATTTCTGGAATCACAATATCTAGAAACGGTTCTTTTACGCGTCGTTCTTCTAAACGTGCCATTAAAGAAACTCTGGCATGAAGGGCACGTCCTCTGGAAGCATCTGCGTTAATCGTTGCAATTGCTCTTAGACGTTGAATGACCGCTTCGTTTCGCTCGATTTCCTCATTATCTGCTTGGGCAAGCTCCATTTTTTCTAATTTCTGAGCAAGAAGAGTAAAGGAATATTCAAGATAATTTCCTTCGAATTCTTGCAAATCTTCGTTTTCTAAATGTAAAATCTTGTTGAAACATTGGTGTAAAAGATAACGATTATGGGTTACGACGAGCAAAGCACCTTGGTAATGGTTAATGAGTGTACGAAGTGCGTTCATATTTTCAAAATCAAGAAAACCGTCCGGCTCATCCATAATCATGAGCTGTGGGAGCAGAAGCATTTCTCGTATGATCTGAACTAATTTATACTCGCCACCACTGAGAGTGGAAATTAGATGATCCTTATGGCGGTAAAGGTCTGCTTCGTGCAATTTCTTGTCAATGTTAATTTCAAAGTGATCACCGTCCATTAACTGAAACAGTTCCAGTTTGGTCTGGTAATCTTCTAATAACTGATCCATTTCTTCTGCTGTTTCTAGCAACTCACAAATGTGGTGAATGTCCTGCTGCAACTGTACAAAATGATGAGCAATATATTCATAAACAGTTTGTGTGCTATTTAGGTCAAATTGTGAAAACTGGCTGACATAGCCAATTCTACTGTTGATTGGAAAGTCAATCTTCCCATCATACAAAAAGTCTTCCCGGTGAAGAAGAATCTGGCAAAGGGTTGATTTGCCACACCCACTAGAACCAATTAAGGCACAGTGCTCTTTGGATTGAATGGTGAATGAAATATTTTGAAATAAATCCTTTTGTGGAAAAGAAAAGGATAGTTGGTCGATTGTAATCATAGATACCTCTTTCATTTGTTTGGAATACCGATTTAAAATAATAGAACTCATATGTATCCTACCATTTTTACGGCTTAAATTCAATCAAAACTAAAGGGAACGTTGTAATAGAAGGCCTACCATGCTATGATAAAATTTACGAAATAGAAATGACATTTATAGAGTTCTTTATAGAGTACGAGGCAAAGTAGGCGCAATCAGGTAACGTAGATTGAGAGCACATCCTTTTTGGGGTGTGTTTTTTTTGTTGCAGTAAACGAGAAATGAGGATAATACATGAAGAGATTAAAGTACTATTTAGTAAATATGGAAAATGATACCCATACCTACAAGGAAATGTATGATGGAAAAGTGTTTGTGGAAATCAATACAGGAACCAAAATTCTGGAACATTTAGAAGAACACAATGATACCATTTATCGGTTGGATTCCCAATGGAAGTGTGAGCGATTTTTCAACAATCCATGCTTCTGGATCCACGTCTCAGGCGGCAAATATTATGGAAGCCATCAATTGTGGCACCAAATTACTATTCATTGATGAAGATAAAAGTGCAACCAACTTTATGATCCGGGATCAGATGATGAAGGAATTGATTGCACAAGAACCAATCATTCCTTTTACAGACCGGGTGCGAGAGCTCTATGAACAAATGGGAGTGTCGACTATTTTGGTCATTGGAGGAAGTGGGGAATACTTGAATGTAGCAGACCAAATCTATCTGATGGATGCGTTGGATCAGTTATATGATCAGATTTACACAGAGGGATTAGATGCTGTATTTTCCAATTATTTTTATAAATGTTGTCGGTTTTTAGACCTGCCAAGAAAAGAAGAAGTACTTG
>JAGOGN010000101.1 GCA_017996675.1 Lachnospiraceae bacterium
CACTGGGAGTGATTCGAAAATTTCACACTACCAATCTGACATTATTACAGTGCAATACAGAATATCCAACGCCCTATAGTGACGTCAATTTGAGAGCAATGAAAACAATGCAGGAAGAATTCCGCGTACCAGTTGGATACTCTGATCATACACAAGGGATTGCCATGTCCTTGGCAGCAGTTGCACTTGGTGCACAGGTAATTGAAAAGCATTTTACATTAGATCGACAAATGGAAGGACCAGATCATAAAGCGAGTTTAATTCCAGAGGAATTAGAAGAGTTGGTAATGGGGATTCGACAGATCGAACTAGGACTTGGAAGTGGAATAAAGATACCTTCGGAATCGGAGAAAAAGAATATCACTGCTGCAAGAAAGAGCATTGTTGCAGGGAAAGATATACACAAGGGAGAACTTTTTAGCGTGGATAACCTTGCGGTAAAAAGGCCTGGTAGTGGATTATCACCCATGAAATGGAATCAGGTCCTTGGGCAAAGAGCAAATCGGGATTATAAAGCAGATGAACTTCTGGATGATATTATTGAATAAGAGGGACAGTTATGGAAAAGCAGGAAATATTGGATCAAGTTAAAGTATATTATCAGGAAAATCACATTGGAAAACCATATGAAAAAGGAGATCGCATTTCCTATGGTGGCCGTGTTTACGATGAAGAAGAATTATGCAATCTGGTGGACGCTTCTTTAGATTTCTGGTTAACAGCTGGAAAGTACACAACAGAATTTGAGCAAAAATGTGCCGCATTTTTAGGAGTTTCGCACTGTGCACTTGTAAATTCTGGTTCCTCTGCAAATCTACTAGCTTTTTCGGCATTAACATCTCCGTTGTTAAATGAACGCAGGTTAATGCCGAAAGATGAAGTCATAACAGTGGCGGCAGCTTTTCCGACTACAGTAGCACCAATTATCCAAAATGGGTGTGTGCCCGTGTTTGTAGATGTTACAATGGAGCAATATAATATCGATTGCTCTTTATTGGAACAAGCGAGAACGTCAAAGACAAAAGCTGTTTTTTTAGCTCACACATTAGGAAATCCATTTGATATACAGGCGGTAGCTGATTTTTGCAGACAACATAATTTATGGTTAATTGAAGATAATTGTGATGCCTTTGGAACTGAATACTGGTATAATAATGAACAAAGAAGATCTGGTTCAGTCGGCGATATTTCTACGCTTAGCTTTTACCCAGCGCATCACATTACAATGGGTGAAGGGGGTGCAGTGTGCACCAGTTCGCCATTACTAAACCAAATTATTCGGTCTATGAGAGACTGGGGCAGGGACTGTACCTGCACAGGAGGAGCGGACAACTGTTGTGGACATCGATTTGAGGGTCAGTACGGAACATTGCCTGTTGGATATGATCATAAATATGTTTATTCACATTTGGGTTATAACTTAAAAGCAACTGATTTACAGGCAGCAATTGGCGTAGCACAATTAAAAAAAGCAGAGCGGTTTATCGAATCTAGAAGAGAAAACTGGGACTATTTATATAAAGAACTGGAATGTTTACAAGATCAACTGATTTTACCAAGACCTTTAGAAAATTCGAACCCATCCTGGTTTGGATTTTTAATTACGGTAAAAGGTGACCGTAAACATTACGTAGATCTATTAGAAAAAAATCAGATTCAGACAAGAAATTTATTTGCAGGTAATATTACAAGACATCCTTGCTTTCAGAGTTTAACAGAAGGAGAAGATTATCGGGTTGCATCAGATTTGTCAAATACGGACAGAATTATGAATCAATCTTTTTGGATTGGAGTGTATCCAAAAATGAATCAGCAAATGTTAGATGAAATGATCGATTGTATCAAGGAAGCTGCAAGAGTGCAGTAAGTGAATCGAGGTTGAAAGTATGAAGAAAATTGGAATTGTTACAACAACCAGAGCTGATTATGGAATTTTAAAACCGCTGATTGTTAAATTAATGGTGGTTCCAAGTTTAGAGGTCTGTCTATTGGTGACGGGGACGCATCTGGAGTCGGAGTATGGGGATACCATCAATGAAATTATGGAAGATGGTCTACCAATACATTTTACCTGTCCGATTCTTGATTCTCAGAACGATGCGTTAGGAATATCGAAAACAGTTGCCAACGGAATCGTTGGGTTTGCTCAACATTTTCAAACGGAAAGAGAAGCAGGCAAACCTTATGACTTGATGATTCTTTTGGGAGATCGTACTGAGATTTTGGGTATTTGTATTAGCTGTGTAAACGAAAGAATTCCAATTGGCCACCTGCACGGAGGAGAACGTTCCGAAGGAGCGGTGGATGAACGGATTCGACATGCGGTAACCAAGATGAGTCAATATCATTTTGCAGCCGCGAGGGAATACGGGAAGAGGATCATTCAAATGGGTGAACAGCCGGAACGTGTTTTTGTTGTGGGCGCATTAGGAATTGAAAATGTAAAAAAAGAAAAATTACTTTCAGAAGCGGAAATAAAAAGATTTCTTGGAATACCTTTTAAAAGAGAGTATGTGATTGTGACTTTTCACCCAGAAACAATTATAAATGAGGATATTACCCATCAAGTTGAGGGTTTGGTTTCTTTTATCACGAAACATGAGGAAATGGATTTTGTGATTACCAGAGCAAATGCAGACCAGGGTGGAAAGCAGCTGAATTTAATATGGGAAAAGCTTGCAGAAAAAGAAGAACATATTCATCTATTTTCCTCTTTGGGGATGAAGCGTTATTTAAGTGCAGTAAAATATGCCAGATTCGTTATGGGGAATTCTTCCAGTGGGATTATTGAAGCTCCAGCACTTGGATGCAGGGTCTTAGATATTGGAGATCGACAAAAAGGGCGTTTGTGCTCAGCAAGGGTTATTCACACAACTACTAAATTACCTTCCATTGAAGAAGGATACAGGCAGATTTGTGAGAATCGTATTCCTCAAGATGATCAGCCCTATGGAGATGGTGCAACATCAGACCGTATCGTAACTCAGATTAAGAATATTTTATGGAGCGATTGGCAAACAACAGAAAAGAATTTCTACGATATTGATTTTTGATAAGGAGATAAAATGAAAGCAATTGCAATTATTCCAGCAAGAAGTGGCTCCAAAGGACTTCCGAACAAAAATATTCTGCCATTGGAAGGTAAGCCGATGATGGCCTATACGATTGAAGCCTGTCTGGAATCTGGATGTTTCCAAAGAGTTCATGTTTCGACAGATAGCGAGGAATATGCTCAGATTGCAATTGAATATGGAGCTGATGTGCCATTTTTACGCGATCCTCTTTTGGCCACTGATCAGGCAACTACGGAAGATGTTATTTGGGATGTTTTAGAAAAGTATCATGCACTTGGAGAAGAGTTTGAGGTATTTGGAATCATGCAGCCAACTTCGCCATTAAGAAATGCAATTGATATTCAAAATAGTTTTCAGCTGTTCCAGGAAAAAAATGCGAATTCCATTATTGGCGTTTGCCCAATGGAACATTCACCTCTTTGGAGTAATCAACTTGGAGAAGCGGATTCGATGTACCATTTTTTAAACGTTCAAACGAATCAGAACAGGCAGCAGTTTGGACAGTACTACCGAATCAATGGAGCGATTTATCTGATGCGTATATCGGAATACTCCAGTCATATGGCATTATATGGTGAGAAGAGTTATGCCTATCGGATGCCGAAAGAAAGATCCATCGATATTGATGATGAGATGGATCTTGAAATCGCAAAGGTTTTTATGAAATTCAAAAATAGATGAAAAAAGAAAGAGGTTGAGTGATGGAAGATTTGAGAGAGCAACAAAAGGAAGCGTTACTTACTGCAAGAGATTACATTGGAAAATTACTAGATGCGGTTGATGTGGTTGGCGTAGAATTATCTGGAGAAGAGCAGGAAGACACGAAAGAATATTTGGATACGATTCTGAAGGGCGTAAATTGGACAATTGAAGTTTTGAAACGAACAATTGATTATGTGAATGAAAATGAAGAATTGATTCAGAAAGAATCTGTGAATGACAGAATGTTACATTTTTCATCTGTTTATGAAAGTAGCAATCGTCAAGCGTTGAACGAGGCATTGCAGAGTGACGTTAAGACCTATTTATCTGAATTTATGTTTGCGATTGATACACGAAATAGTTATACATCTTAATCAAAAAAAAATAAGCGATTTAAAATGAGTAATATCATTTTAAATCGCTTAACACTGTCTGTCTAACATGAGTCCTGCATACATACTGGATGCATATGGGGCATTAAAGTTACGGCCTGGGTTTTTATAAGCTACAATGGTCTTGTGTACGTAATCGATTGGATTTAAAGACATCTTGGCGGCTTTGGCAACCAAAGAGTTTTTAAATTCGCCAAGGGTTTGAAACATCTGATCCGAATCTGTCGCAGTAATTGCATCCGCAAGAAGATTGTGATCAATCGCTAACTGTCCATTGTCGGATTTGGAGATACCATAAGATTCCAAACGATTTCCGTAATAATTCATGATTGCGTTCATTTCATGGGACAATTTTCCTGTTCCGCGATGTGTTCCATCATATTTATGAGCGATAGAAACCACCTGATTAAATGCATCGGTTAATTTCATTACGTTTTCTGTGATGGCGTCAACGTCGTTCTTAAAACCAATACTGATTGGTTCATTTTCTGGACTGATCTGATTTAATGTAACATCAAAGACTTTATTAATAGTAAAGTTATTTGATTGAGAGGAACGTGTAGTTCCGTTAAGCATGAACATGGAATTGGACGCTTTTTGAAAAGTTTGGTCAAAACCGTATACTTTCATTGCAGTAACAGATGGGCGATCACTTTCCGGTTCAATTTGGAAACGGAATTGTTCATCCTCTGAAAGTCCAGTTTCAGATGAAGTAAATTGAAGAGCTATATTATTTTGTTCATCTGTTATGATATCAGCCTGAACACCTACATTAGCTGTGTTAACCAATCGCTTGATTTTATCAAAAATGGTTTCGTTTGTGTCGTTTTCATAAACAGTGTATTGAAATTCGTAAGTTGTATCATTGTTTTCGTAATCAAAAACATAGCGCTCTGGATCAATACTCCTTGTATTTGCTGGTACGAAGTTACTTTGATTAATTTGGGTAGATGCCAGCTTTGATACTTCTAGTTCGAAGGAAGTGTGCAGGTTGGTATCATCATCTGATGAACCTACAAAGGAAACACGAACAGCATCTTCGTTGGAAGATGCGGCAACTTTTTTCTTGAATGCACCATCTAAAGGTTGATTGGGTACGCTTAGGGAAGCAGTAGTTTTTGCAAGATTGCGTGCACTTTCTTTTACATCGATTGCAAACTGCTGTGTATCATCCTGTGCGATCTCTGTCAGTTTATAGAGTGGAGATTCTTTATTAATTTTAACGATGTTGTTGTATACTGAGCGCAATTCGCTCTTCTTATGCGTATCATAGCGATTCACATTCGAATGGCCATAGTTGCTTAGATAGTAGTTAAAGATTGTATCGATTGCTGCCAAAGAGATCCCCCTCCTTTCATCCTTGAAATCGCGGATGTTACTAATTATCCGTGTGGGTAGAATAAATCCATTTATACATTTATATTATACAATGTATATCGGTGACTGTCACTATAAATTTACATTAATATAAGAAAAGTTATAAAAAATAGATAGAAAAGTCTTGCATTGCTCAATATGTTGTGGTAACATGATTTGACACATAGACGATTTAAAAAAGAGTTGACGGATAATTGCGATTATGATATAGTATACTAGCGATGGAAGTAGGTCTCCACAGTTTTGCAGTTACTTTTTAAGATGATATAGCTCGGTTGCTTTATTTATAAGGCATTCGAGCATTTTTTATTTTGTTTTTATGT
>JAGOGN010000102.1 GCA_017996675.1 Lachnospiraceae bacterium
ATATTGAAAATGCCAAGCGTAAACCCAGTTTAGAATCTTTAATCAAAATTAGCAACGCACTTGAAATTACTATTGATGAATTACTCTATGGGAACTTGTTATACAATCCTACGGAATATCAAACTGACATTGATTTATTAATGGCAGATTGTACCAGCACTGAAAAACGTTACATATTCGAGGTTCTTTCAGCCATAAAAAACATTTTACGAATCAATGATTGGCATCTATCCTCAAAACACAATTACGATGCTGATAACCTGAATGATTATTAAATCATTCAATAACAATCAAATATCTATTTCTACATAAACCATCCGTTAATCACTTAACCGATGGTTTATGTCTTTTTCAATCCAAAAATTCTATGATAGTTATATCAACTATAAAGGATGTCGCTATTGATGAAAGAAAGTGAAGAACGAAGCAGTAATATTGATGAACAGAAAGCCAGAATCCGGCAAAGATACAAAGGTATTGATCCAGAAGAACTGGAAGTAATTCCGGCACTTCCACCAGAGGATATTTTTAAAACAGAAAAAAAACTACGAGTAGCTGTATATGCAAGGGTATCTACGGATGATCCACGCCAAACATCCTCATATGAATTACAGAAAAATCATTATCAGGATGTAGTAAATAAAAATCCGAATTGGATGCTTGTCGAAATATATGCCGACGAAGGCATTTCAGGCACTTCGCTTCAACATAGAGATGCATTCAAAAAAATGATTGAAGATTGTGAAGCCGGAAAAATTGATTTAATCATAACAAAAAGTGTATCCCGATTTGCAAGAAACGTTGTTGACTGTATCCGATATGTACGAGAGCTTTCTTCACTCCGTCCACCCGTCGGTGTATTTTTTGAAACAGAGCATTTAAATACTCTTGATCCCAAAAGCGAAATGATTCTGTCATTCATGTCAACACTTGCACAGGAAGAAAGTCATACCAAAAGTGAAATTATGAATTCTTCCATTGAAATGCGTTTTCGTCGGGGAATATTCCTTACACCTCCTCTGCTCGGATATGACCAAGACGAAAATGGAGATCTTGTAATCAATCCACATGAAGCTAAAATTGTGCAGCTTATTTTTTATATGTATCTGAATGGAAGCAGTACTCAACAAATTGCTGATTCTTTGACAGAACTCGGTTGTAAAACAAAAAAGAATAATGATGTCTGGTCATCCAGTACCATACTACAAATCCTTCAAAATGAACGCCATTGTGGGGATGTTCTGGCGAGAAAAACATGGACTCCTAATTATCTTGACCATAAATCAAGGAAAAACAATCAAGACCGTAATCAATACAGAAAAGTCGGACATCACGAAGCTATTATCTCCCGAGATGATTTCATAGCTGTTCAAAAATTAATTACAAATGCGAAATATGGAAATAAAGAGATTTTACCAGAATTACATGTGATACAAGAAGGCTCTCTAAGTGGATTTATAAGCATTAATCCAAGATGGTCTGGATTTAAAGCCAGAGACTACTTTGAAGCATCTCAAAGCGTCCTTAAACCGGCAAATATGAATGTACCTGATACAATTACTGCTTCCGCCGGTTCCTTCGATTTAAGAGACTATGAAGTTGCCAGAGGACAATTTTTCTCCTCTGTTGGTCGGATTTCTGTTTCTTTTTCATATAAACAGATCTCTTTTAACAAAGATGCTATACGGAAATTTCCAAACATAAAATTTGTCGAACTGCTAATACACCCAAGCTCAAAACTACTTGCTATCCGACCATGTTCCTCTGAAACAAAAAATAAAGTGCAGTGGTCACGTCTCAAAGATGGTCAACTTATTCCAAAACCAATTTCCGGCGCTGCATTTTTGCCAACATTATACGAGATATTTAAATGGGACAAAAAATGCAAATATAGAATATTAGGAGTTGCCCACCAAAAAGGCAATGAAAATGTCCTTATTTTCAACATGGACGATACAGAAATACGAATACCGACAAGTACCAACGACGTATCCGCCCCCAATAACAACATGCCTGATACAATATCTGATTCTAAGAGTGTGTTAGCTTATCCTGCCGACTGGATGAATAGCTTCGGTAATAATTACTATACTCAGTCTCAAGCGCCAGAATTAACAGAATTTACAGCAGACAAAAACTGGCAGACTGCTTCAGAAAGTAAACCTTATAAAGAACCCGAGCTACAAACCACTCCCAAAGAAACCATTATACAAAATATAAAGAATATTATTACAGAAATTAAAGGAGACACCCAATGAGCGAGCAACCTATAAATCAATGGAATATGACTACAGAACCTTCTGATATGATGAAAATCAACACACCTATGCCAATAACAGTCGCGCCCAGCCCCTCAAATCAAATGGAAGTCATTGACGATGATTCTTTCAGCTATGACGGTTATCAAGTTGTACGTGGCGAATTCTTCGCTCATATTTACGAACCTTCGTTTACGTTTAATAACTACAAGGTATCTGTAAATACCGCCTGCATAAAAAAACTACCCGATGTCGAATATGTGCAAATATTAGTCAATCCCATTGAAAAAAAACTGGCTGTCCGTCCCTGTCGAGAAGAAGAAAAAGACTCTTTTCGTTGGTGTTCCTCTGGAAAAAAGCGTTCGCCAAAACAAATCACCTGTCGAATTTTCTTTGCTAAAGTGATATCTCTCATGGACTGGAATCCTAATTATCGGTACAAGATTCTCGGCAAACTAATTCGTTCTGGCAATGAAATACTGTTCATTTTCGATTTAACTTCACCTGAAATATTTCCTCGTACTCTAAAAGACAATGGAACTGTAACCACTGCTAGGACACCTTCTTATCCTGAAGAATGGAAGAATCAGTTCGGTATTCCAGTGGAAGAACATCAAAAATCAATGCAAGTCAATATATTTGAAGGCTACGCAGTATTTGACATACAAGAAAAGAAGAAGGCAACTGATAAATCCATAGAAAAAGCAAAAGAACCATCAACAGCAGAAAGTGAGGAAAAATCCTATGAACAACAAACACTCTTCCCATCCACTAATATGTATTGACTTTAAAAAGAATCGTATACGAATCCACCGCAATACACTCCGTCAAATTGGTAACCCAGAATATATTCAACTTCTTGTTAATCCTGATCAAAAAATGATAGGTATAAAGGCTAGTTGTGCGGAGGATAAATTGGCACATAAAGTTAAGGATTATTTTGTCATCAATGGTAACAGTTATGAATTGTACAGCCGAGAATTACTATATTCACTTTCCCAACTTAACCTTTCTTGGGAGAAATTTAACATTTTTCGTTTAGAAGGCAATATTTACCCAGATAAAAAAATAGCTCTATTTTCCATGGATAACATCATCACAAAACTGCCACAAACAGAATTCAAATCAGAAATAATGGGAGATGAGTATGCGCAATTATAGTATATATACATTAAAAACAAAACTAGAATTCACCAATTTGTATCAATATCTCAGTGAAAAAGATTATAAACAACTTGAACAACAGATATTATGTCATTCCTATCACACCCCCATCTGCACATGGAATGGTATTGTCATTAATGGTATAGAAGCATATGAATTATTTCGTAAACACAGTATTCCTTTCCGAATAAAAAGACTCCATTTTTCCAGTAAAGAAGATGTAATTTCATGGATATGTACTGACCAACTTAAACGAGAGGATTTAACCAATATCAATAAAAAATACCTGATTGGGAAAAAATATGATGCTGAAAAAATTATAGTTTCAAGACAACTTTCATCTACGAATAAATCTCATATTTCCGGTGCAAGCATCGCAGCAAAAAAAATATCCGAAGAATGTAATGTAGCAATGGCTACCGTTTACAAATATTCTGCTTACAGTAGTGCACTAGATATAATTGATGAAAAAGTTCCGGATTTTGTCAAACGAGTTCGTTCTGGTCAACTCTGGATTTCCCAAGCTAATATTATTGAGCTTTCAGGATTACCAAAAGAGCAACTTTTAAGTCTAAATAACTACCTTCTTGCCGAAAAGATAGAACATCTCAGTTATCATGATATGAAAAGGGAATTACTATGGAATAATTACGCCAAACCGATGTTAAGGAAAGAATCTTCCGTTTCTATTCCTTCAATACGCAACCTGCCACAATTTGATCCAGATGCGGAAATTGCAAGTCTTACATTGACGATTCCCTCGTGGAACAGTTCTATCGAAAGAGTATTAAAAGTTTCAGATTTTAAAATTGCATCTGATACAGCAAAATATAAGCTTAAATATCAGCTTATGTGTCTAATATCAACCACAAATAATATTTTAAAAAAATTGGAGGAAATATAATTATGGATGGAAATACCGAAGATTTACAAAAGTTTGTTCCCCAAGTGCATTTTGAGCAAATACCTATTAAAAATTTATGTTCAAATCAAGATTATCAACGTAATCTTTCCATCAAACACGTTCAGCGTGCTGCAGCTAATTTTGACCTTTATCAGATAAACCCTGTAAAAGTAAGTAGACGTGATGGGATAAATTATGTGTTCAACGGACAACACACTATAGAGATTGTTGCTCTCGTCTCTGGATCAAGAGAAACTCCTGTCTGGTGTATGGTTTATGATGATCTTGTTTACACCCAAGAAGCAGATATTTTTGCAAATCAGATGAAATATGTCAAATCGTTATTACCTTATGAAATATTCATGGCTAATATTGAAGCTGGTAATGATAGAGAACTTATTATTCGTGACCTTGTTGAATCATATGATCTCACTATTACTTCTTCCTCTCGCCCCGGAGGTATATGTGCTGTATCCACTTTAATTAATATCTATGAAAAATATGGTTTTCACACTCTTGATCGTGTTTTACGCCTTTGTGTTGCCACATGGGAAGGTGCGCCTATGTCCTTTAGTTCCAATATGCTTAATGCTATTGCCCGTCTGGATAATGCTTATGGAGAAACAATGAAAGATGACACCTTCAAAGAAAAAGTTGGGCGTGTCTCTGTCAGAGAAATCAGTCGTACTGCCAGAGAACGTCGTGCCGGTTCATTAGGATTCGCAGAAGCTCTTTTACTAGAATACAATAAAAAATCCAAGTATTCACTTCCTTTTGAGAAATTATACACTCATAAAACACCCAAAAAAAGAGAACCATCAACTGAAGATGAATCCGGTCAAAGTTCCACTCCAGAAGGTCAGTTAGATTTATTTTCTACGGATCAGGAGAATACTCAGGCTCTGCCAAACGAATAGCGCAGAGCCTTCAGCCTTTATTCTATCCATACTTTCAAAAGAACACCCTGCTTTAAGGCTCTCTTTCATGCAATCACTATTTTATCTTATCCCAAATTCATCATCCGCTCCATCCGCCACCTTATATATGAATACCCATTCCAAATATTTGCTTTTACCGGATACTCTTTCCTGTAAACAAATACAGTGTGATATTTAACAAAATGTATTCTACACCAATTATGTATATCTTTCATATATATGTTATTTATACCATTCATCCACTGTTCTAAAGCCCATATGTCTTTATCTGACACTAACTCCATTATGAACAGTACATTATAATATTGAATGACACCTACTCTCTTCCTTTCCTCTATTAACCTTTTACACAATAACCTATACTTAATGTTCATATCGTTCCTATGCCCCTCCCTCTAATCTATATTTTCCATCCTTATATACGTTATATATATAATTATTATATAGTACATATAAAAGCCTGTAACATATCCAGTGCTTCTTCTCCTCTGACTTCACCGACAATAATCCTCTCCGGTCGCATCCGGAGCGCTGTCCTGATC
>JAGOGN010000010.1 GCA_017996675.1 Lachnospiraceae bacterium
GTTGCTGGAAGAATTACTTGTAATGCTTGCACAAAAAGGTGAAAAAGAGACTTTTGCATATATAAAGAACAATCATTTGAATAAAAGAGGTGAAAGAAATGGACGATCAAAAGAAAATATTGTTTAGTGGAATGCAGGCGACTGGAAATATTACGTTGGGAAATTATCTTGGGGCAATGAAGAACTGGGTATCTCTTAGCGAAGAATATGACTGCTTTTACAGTGTAGTTGATCTACATTCTATTACAGTCAGACAGGATCCTGCGGAATTAAGAAAGCGTGCCCGTAATCTTTTGATGCTCTATATCGCTGCAGGACTTGATCCTGAAAAAAATTGTATTTATTATCAGTCGCATGTTTCCGCACATGCAGAGCTGGCTTGGATTTTGAACTGTTTTACTTATATGGGGGAATTAAACCGTATGACGCAGTTTAAAGATAAATCACAGAAAAATGTAGATAATATCAATGCTGGCCTTTACACCTATCCAGTTTTAATGGCTGCAGATATTTTGTTATATCAGACCAATTTGGTTCCGGTTGGAAAAGATCAAATGCAACACCTTGAAATAACAAGGGATATTGCCACTCGTTTTAACGGTGTTTATGGTGATGTGTTTACCGTTCCAGAAGCGTATCTAGGAAAATCTGGTGCGAAAATCATGAGTTTACAGGATCCAACACGTAAGATGTCGAAATCAGATGACAATTTAAATGCATCCATTTTTTTGACAGATGATACGGATGTGGTGATTCGAAAATTTAAAAGAGCTGTGACCGATAGCATAGGTGTGATTCAGTATTGTGATGAGCAACCAGGAATTAAAAATTTAATTGATATCTATTGCGCATGCCAAGGAGTGCAACCTTGGATGGTAGTAAATGAGTTTGAAGGAAAAGGATATGGAGATTTTAAACTTGCTGTTGGAGAGGTCGTAGCGAATACCTTAAAGCCAATTCAGACTCGATTTAGTGAACTGGAAAAAGAGAAAGCTTATATCGATTCCAGAATCAAGGAAAATGGCGAAAAGGCAAATTATTATGCAACAAAGACACTTCGGAAAGTACAAAAAAAAGTCGGATTCCCAGAGAGAATCCGTTAAAGCAAAGTTGCCATATCGATTGGAAGTGGCTGCATGAATTGACAAATTGTTCCAGTGACAGGATGTGGAAATGTTAATTGATAAGAGTGTAGTGCTTGACGCGGTAAGCTTTGATCGAGAGGATTGTAGATTCCATCTCCAAGGAGAGGATGACCAATCGCTTTCATATGAACACGAATTTGATGGGTTCTTCCTGTTTCCAGATTTAAGGAAATGAGGGAGTTCCCATTTTTTGTTGCCAGGCGTTGGTAGTGGGTAATTGCTTGTTCACCAGTTTCCCAGTCAATACAGCGTTCAATTGTGGAACCACTTACTCGTCCAATTGGAAGATCGATCGTACCACATAAAGGAGTGATTCCGCTAACAAGAGCAAGATAAGTGCGTTTAATCAGACGGTTTTTCATGGACAGAGAAAGCTTCGCTGCACTAAAATAGTGTTTGGCAATTACAGTCAAACCAGTGGTATCTCTGTCTAATCGATTAATACACCGAAAGGTAAATGGTTCACCTTGTTGCAGGTAATAGTATTGAACTGCATTTGCAAGGGTGTTGGCATAATTATTTTGGGAAGGATGAATTGGACAATCAAAATCTTTGTTGATTACTAAAATATCATCATCTTCATAATGTATGGGTAAGAATCGGTTGGAGGGAACAATATTGGCAGAATTACTTTGATCGTCGATGGTCAGAATCAGATGATCCCCAGGATAAATGGTTTCCCAAAAGTGCTTCCAAATTTGATTGACCATCACTCCCTGTTCTGTTTGCTTCAGATTTTTAATGATGGAACTGGTAAATCCATGACTGCGAACGAAGGCTTCAATTGTTACTGGGGCAAAGTGCTGTGGAATGATATAATGTAGCGTGCGTTTCATAAATAACCTCGCTTTATAAAAATTTAATGAAACAAGTTCTTTTCTTTTTTTTGAATCGTGCTATTATGATAGCATCTATTTTAAATCATCGCAATCATTCGATTGCACCATTTCCCAAAGGAGAAACAATTGTATAGTGAAGTCATAACTGCCATGCTACAAGGGATGGAAAGTATTTTAGTAGGAGTTGAAGCCGATATTTCAGATGGGTTACCGATTTTTGAAATGGTTGGTTACCTTAGTTCAGAAGTAAGAGAAGCAAAAGAACGAGTAAGAATGGGTTTGAAAAACTCAGGATATAAATTAAGCCCGAAAAAAATAACTTTAAATTTGAAACCTGCATATATTAGAAAATCAGGAACGGGATTTGATCTTCCTGCTGCCATTGCACTTGCGGCTGCAATGGGAATTGTTTTGCCCAAAAGACTGAGAGAAACCCTTTTAATAGGAGAAATCGGACTAGATGGGAGTGTGCATCCAGTTTGCGGAATTCTGCCCATTGTTTGTATGATGAAAGAAAAAGGAATTTTTTCGATTGTACTTGCAAAAGAAAATGAAACGGAAGCGAAGATGATTCATGGAGTTCATGTTGTAGGAGTTTCTTCTATTCAGGAAGCAATTCTCTATCTAAATGAAGGAATGACGACTTCTAGCCAACAAAACAACGGAACCGATATACAAACTAAAATAGAACCATCTAAGTGTGAGGGTGAAAAAGATTTTAAAGATATTCATGGACAACGACTGATTCGTAGAGCATGTGAAGTGGCGGTTAGCGGAATGCACCATATGATCATTGTTGGGCCGCCAGGTGCAGGTAAGACAATGGTCGCTAGCAGAATACCTTCCATCATGCCGGAAATGTCCATGGATGAAATACTGGATGTTTCTAAAATTTATAGTATCTGTGGACTGCTGCCCAAAGATACCATTCTAACAAATCGACCTTTTCGTTCTCCACATCATTCGATTACCTTACATGGGATGATTGGAGGAGGGGTACGGTTACGTCCAGGTGAGGTATCGCTATCCCATCACGGGGTCTTATTTTTGGATGAAATGGCGGAGTTTTCAAAGCAGACACTAGATCAGCTACGCCAACCACTAGAGGATAAGCAAATGACCATTACGAGAGCAACTGGATCATTTTTGTTTCCAGCTGATTTTATGCTCGTTGGAGCAATGAACCCATGTAAATGTGGCTATTTTCCAGACCTATCTAAGTGTAATTGTACAGAAACCAGTATCCGCAATTATTTGAATCGCGTGAGCAGACCACTATTAGATCGCTTGGATTTATCTGTCCCGGCAACCGAAGTGAGCTTTGAAGAACTTTCCTCATCAAAGCCGCAAGAAACATCAAAAGAAGTGCGAGATCGTGTATTCAACTGTCATCAAATTCAAAAGAAGAGATACGAGGGGCAACATTTTCGTTTTAATAGTCAAATTCCTTCCTCGCAAATCGAACTGGTATGTAAGACTGATTTGGAAAGCCGGTCATTTTTGAAAAAAACATATCAAAAAGAACAACTGACAGTCAGAAGTTATCATAAATTATTACGTGTTGCACGAACCATTGCAGATATGGAACAAAAGGAACAAATTCAGTTGGTTCATATAATGGAAGCACTTTGTTATCGGGAGGCAGAGGCGAAATATTGGAAAAGACAATGAAATATAATTATTGGTTATGGAATGTGAAAGGATTCGGAGATCAACGATGTCATCATTGTATCGAAACGTTTAAAAGTGCAAAGCAATTATATGAAGCAAGCTTTTTGGAACTTCAAAAAGTCCCTGGACTAAAGGAGAAGGAGATTCAAAGCTTATTAGATAGTAAGAAGAGTTGGAATTTAGAACAGGAATGGGAACGATTATTAGAGTCCGGCTGTACTTTTTTAACGAGAAACGATCCGGGTTATCCAAATAGACTTTTAAATATAGATCCCGTGCCATTTGCATTATATAGCAAAGGGAATTTGCCTCAACAGGATCAGTTTCAGGTGGCAATTGTTGGGGCAAGAATGTGTACCGGTTATGGAGAGCAGGTCGCGCAGCAATTGGGAAAAGAATTCGCAAAAATGGGAATCGGTGTCATTAGTGGATTAGCCAGAGGTGTGGATACGGCCTCACTATGGGGAGCAATTCGGGAAAATGGTGCTTCCTATGGAGTTTTAGGCGGGGGAGTGAACTATGTGTATCCTCCAGAAAACAAGAAAATATATCATCAGATACTGGAAAATGGGGGGCTACTATCCCAGTATCATCCGAATCAACAGCCGCAGGCACAATTTTTTTCTTATAGAAACCGAATTATTAGTGGACTCGCAGACGCAGTAATTGTAATCGAAGCAAAAGAGAAAAGTGGATCTTTGATCACCGCGGATTTTGCTCTTAGTCAAGGAAAAGAGGTGTATGCAATTCCTGGTCGAATGAATGACCCGGTAAGTCAGGGCTGTAACCAACTGATCCATCAGGGAGCGCAAATTGTCGTATCGATTGAGTCTCTTTTTGAAGATATGAAACTTTTTAATCGAAAATTTTATGAAAAAAGTGTCAAAAACAAAATTCGGCTTGAAAAAGAAGAATTGTTGGTGTATAGTTGTCTAGGTCTTCATCCGAAATCGTTTTCACAGGTAATGGAAGAAGTTCAACTTCCAATTGGACAGCTGATGAAGATTATAAATGAACTAGTAGATCAAGAACTTATTGTTGAATATTATAAGAATTATTATTGTAGGAGTGAAGTATAGTGGCTAAATATTTGGTTATCGTGGAATCACCGGCTAAGGTGAAAACAATCAAGAAATTTTTAGGAAAGAATTACGAAGTGGCCGCTAGTAACGGACATGTCAGAGACTTGCCAAAAAGCCAGATGGGTATTGATGTGGAAAACGACTATGAGCCAAAATACATTACAATCCGTGGCAAAGGAGATGTTTTAGCAAAGCTTCGTAAAGAAGTGAAGAAGGCAGAAATAATCTATCTTGCAACTGACCCTGACCGTGAAGGAGAAGCGATTTCCTGGCATTTATACCACTCGCTGAAACTGGAAGGAAAGAAAGTCTATCGAATTAGTTTCAATGAAATTACTCAAACAGCAGTGAAAGCTTCTTTAAAAGAAGCGAGAGAAATTCATATGGATTTAGTCGATGCACAACAGGCCAGAAGAATTTTAGACAGAATGGTTGGATATAAAATCAGTCCGTTATTATGGGCAAAAGTGAAGCGGGGCTTAAGCGCTGGACGTGTTCAGTCTGTTGCGCTTCGAATCATTTGTGACAGAGAAAGCTTGATTGATGCGTTTATTCCTTCGGAATACTGGACCATCAAGGCACAGTTAAACCTGGCGGGACATAAAGAGATTCTTACTGCTAATTTAAGTAGTAAGAAAGCTGGTAAAAATGAAGTGGAAACAAAAGAAGAAGCGGATCATATTCGTGAGGTGGTTGAAAGTAATCCATTTATTGTAAAGGAAATTAAAAATGGAGAACGTACGAAAAAAGCGCCTCTTCCATTTATAACAAGTTCATTGCAGCAGGAAGCATCAAAAGTGTTGAATTTTTCAACTCAGAAAACCATGCGTATTGCACAACAACTTTATGAAGGTGTTGAGGTGAAAGGATTTGGTACGGTTGGATTAATTACTTATTTGCGTACAGATTCAACAAGAATCTCGGATGAAGCCGTTGAACACGCACATGCATACATAACTGAAAACTATGGCCCGCAGTATAGTGCCATTGGACAAAAAGTAAAGAAAAACGCTGGTAAAGTTCAGGATGCTCATGAGGCAATTAGACCGAGTGATATCAATCGTACGCCTGTTATTGTAAAAGAATCATTATCAAGAGATCAGTTTCGTTTATATCAGTTAATCTGGAAACGTTTCTGTGCAAGCAGAATGACAGACGCAAAGTATGAAACAATTTCAGTGAAGCTGGAAAGTGGAGGTTATCCATTTACACTTTCTTCTTCTAAAACGGTATTTGAAGGATTCATGAATGTGTATTCATCAGATGACGAGGAAAAAGAAAACAGTAATCAAAAAATTAGCTTTCTAAAAGT
Organism: Lachnospiraceae bacterium; assembly: GCA_017996675.1. Next base: position 6,050 of record JAGOGN010000010.1, read on the forward strand.
AGGCGACCAATTGAATTTGGTTGAAATCATCAATGAACAGCATTTTACGCAACCACTGCCTCATTATACGGAAGCTTCTTTGGTAAAAGCATTAGAGGAACTTGGAATTGGACGTCCAAGTACTTATTCGCCAACGATTTCTACTATTATAGCAAGACGTTACATTGCAAAAGAAGGAAAGAATCTTTATGTAACGGAACTTGGTGAAGTGGTGAATCGTATTATGACGGAAATGTTTTCGGATATTGTAAACGAACAGTTTACCGCGAATATGGAATCTCAATTGGATAAAATCGCGGATGGTCAGATGGAATGGAAAGAAATCGTTCGTGATTTCTACCCACGTTTGGACGAAGAGGTGTTAAGAGCAGAAGTGGATTTGGAAAAAGTACAAATCCATGATGAAGTATCCGATGAAATTTGTGATTTGTGTGGAAAAAATCTGGTAATTAAATACGGACCACATGGTAAATTCCTTGCCTGCCCAGGATTCCCTGAGTGTCGAAATACGAAACCATATTTCGAAAAAACAGGTGTAGAATGCCCAAAATGTGGGAAACAAATCGTATTAAAGAAAACGAAAAAGGGCCGTAAGTACTACGGGTGCGAAAACAATCCAGAATGTGATTTTATGTCCTGGCAAAAGGTTTCCAAAGAGAAATGTCCGACTTGTGGTGGGTATATGTTGGAAAAAGGAAACAAATTGGTTTGTGCTGACGAACAATGCGGTTATGTAATCGAAGAAAAACGAAATTAAGAAAAAAACGTGAAATTTAGCAAAATTGTTGAAAAATTATAAAAAGTGTGTTACATTAAAATCGCACTCTGATGAAGAGGCGGAAAGGGGAACATTTAATAATGAGCGTACAGTTACTTGATAAAACAAGAAAAATCAACAAATTACTTCATAATAACAATTCATCGAAAGTAGTTTTTAATGATATCTGCAGCGTCTTGACTGAAATCCTCAATTCTAATGTCCTTGTAATTAGTAAAAAGGGAAAGGTTCTTGGAACCAGTGTTAGTGAGGGAATTGCAGAAATCAGTGAATTGATTGTTGATGAAGTTGGTGGATTTATTGATGGACTTTTGAACGAACGTCTGTTAGGTATTTTATCCACAAAAGAGAATGTGAATTTAGAAACTCTTGGATTTACTACACCTGATATTGGAAAGTATAATGCTATCATCACTCCAATTGATATCGCAGGAGAGAGATTAGGCACATTGTTTATATACAAAAAACTTGAAGCCTATGATATTGACGATATTATTTTATGTGAATATGGTACTACAGTAGTAGGACTTGAAATGATGCGTTCTGTAAATGAAGAAAGTGCAGAAGAAACAAGAAAAGTTCAGGTAGTAAAATCAGCTGTTTCAACTTTATCGTTCTCAGAATTAGAAGCAATCGTACATATTTTTGATGAATTAGATGGAAAAGAAGGCATTCTTGTTGCAAGTAAAATTGCAGACAGAGTTGGAATTACAAGAAGCGTTATTGTAAATGCATTACGCAAGTTTGAGAGTGCTGGAGTAATTGAATCCCGTTCATCCGGTATGAAAGGAACTTATATTAAAGTTCTGAACGATGTAATTTTTGACGAATTAGAAATCATTAAAAGCCAGAATTTCAAAAAGAACTAATTAAGGATACTTAATTTGTAAAAGGATTTACAGGAAACTGTAAATCCTTTTTGCTTTCTGACTATTTGGAATCGAAATCGTCCACCATAGATTGTACGGTCAAATAAAAAAAACACTACATCATGTTAAAAAGCGATAAAATAACTTGTATTTTTTTCAAATTTTATTATAATAGAAGAATAGTATAACATCGAGATTTTATAGAGAGGAGTACCATGCTATGATTAATTCAAATGTATTTGATTATATTAATGTGTTGAACAAGGCAGCGGATGCAAGTGCCCTTCGTCACAAGGCAATCAGCAATAACATAGCGAATGTAGATACGCCAGGGTATAAAAGACAGGATGTGAATTTTGGGAGCGTTCTCACGAGTGAATTAGGGAAGACTAAATATACTTCACTAGATGAGAAAATCAAGGATGTGAGTCTTTCAAACCTAAATGTATCAACATATAGAGATTCAACAAATTATTCCTACCGATTAGACGGAAACAATGTGGATGTCGATACGGAAAATGTAGAAATGGCTGCAAATCAAATTCAATACAAAGGTTTGGTTGACAGTATGACACAGGAATTTAACCGAATTAAATTAGTGATGAAATAGGAGGATACTGGATGTCGATTTTTCAAGGATTTAATATTAACGCATCGGGTCTGACCGCACAACGATTTCGTACAGATGTCATATCAGAAAATATTGCAAATGTGAAAACAACCAGGACACAGGATGGAACGCCATACCGAAGACAAGTGGTTACTTTTGCAGAGAAGGATATTACTAATTTTAGTAATGTACTTCAGAATACAAGAAATGCTGCCGTTGGAAACGGAGTGAAAGTTTATTCATTAAAGGAAGATACGGAATCTGATTTTATTAAAACCTATGATCCGTCTCATCCAGATGCAGATGAAAATGGATATGTATCATATCCAAATGTCAATATTATTACCGAAATGACCAATTTGATCGATGCAAGTCGTTCCTATGAGGCAAATGCAACTGCATTTGAGGCGAGCAAAGGAATGATGACAACTGGATTACAGTTAGGAAAGGGATAATAAACGATGGATATTAGTAGTATAGCAGGTCTTGCTCCATCAACGCTTAGTGGGACATTTAAGAACGCATCAGAAGCGCAGGATACAGGTTTTTCTTCGATTTTGAATTCTGCAATGAATATGGTGAATGAAACCAATGATTTACAGAATAAAGCTGAGTCAGCAGAAATACAATTTGCCCTAGGGCTGTCAGATAATACTCATGATTTACAGGTGGCACAGGAAAAAGCCAATGTAGCTTTGCAATATACGGTCGCAGTTCGTGATAAAATTATTGAAGGTTATAAAGAAATTATGAATATGCAGATTTAGTATTAGTATCAGAAGAGAATAGGGGTGTACAATGCAGGAACGATTTAAGCAAATTTGGAATAAAGTGTTAGCTTGGTGGAAGAAATTCACTATGAAACAGAGAATTTTGATTGTAAGTATTGCAGGTGTCATTGTAGTGTCACTTGGAATACTTGCTTTTGTTGTTTCGAGACCGACGATGGTTACACTAAAGACTTGCGAGTCTGTAACAGAAGCTTCTTCTGTAAAACAATTACTGGATGAAGCCAGTATTCAGTATGAAATTATGGAAGATAACCTGACATTTAAAATAAATAAAAAAGATATGACAAATGCGACCTATATTCTAGGAACTAATCAGATCGCATCCGACGAATATTCGTTAGAAGATGTATTTAACGGAAGCTTCAGCACGACCGAAGCGGATAAAAATAAAAAATATCAATTATATTTGGAACAAAAGTTAGGCGAGCAATTAGAAGCGATCGATACGATTAAATCTGCGTCCGTTAGCCTATCAATTCCATTGGATGATGGTACGATTATCGCAAAAAACGAAGAAACTTATGCTTGTGTTGTTTTAAAACTGGATGGAAAGATGGATGAGGAAAAAGCGAATGGAATTGCGAAATTCATCGCAACTGCTGTTGGAAATAAAGGTACAGACAGCATTACTCTTTTAGACTCGGATTCAAACGTATTATTTGCGGGTGGAGAAGAATCAACCGCAATCGGTGCAGCATCCACACAGCTTGCAATGAAAGCAAAGACGGAAAACATGGTGAAAGGTCAGATCTCGGATGTAGTTTTAGGAACCAATGTTTTTGATAATGTTGCAGTTGGTCTTAATCTGGATCTTGATTTTGATAAAATCAGTGTAGATGATTTAAAATATTATGTGGAAGAAGGAAAAGAGCAGGGTTATCTGGACAGCGAGAGCGCTTATGAGTCAGAAACAACAGGTGGTGGGGCAGCTGTTCCTGGAACAGATTCCAATGATGATACTACTTATGTTTTAGAAAACGGAAATGGTACCAGTAGTACGATTAGTGATATCAAAAAGGATTATTTGCCAAATCAGGCAAGAACCATTACAGAAAAGGCTCTAGGAGCAATAAAGTATGATTCTTCTTCCGTTTCTGTTGTGGCAACAAAATACGTTGTTTATGACGAGGATTTACTCAAGTCCCAGGGAAAACTGGATAAAATGACGTTTGATGAATTTAAAGCGAAGAATAGCGCAAGAAAACAGGTGAAAGTCGCGGATGATTTCTATAAACTTGTTGGAAATGCAACAGGATTTTCTGATGAGAAAATATCCATTATTGCATATGAAGTACCATTTTTTGAGTATTCCTCTGGAAGTGGAAGAACAGCAATGGATTATTTAGAGATTATTCTAGCTGTTGTAATTTTTGCATTACTAGGATATGTGGTATTTAGAAGTACAAGAAAAGACAAAGGACAGGCGTTGGAACCAGAGCTGTCTGTTGAATCACTTTTGCAGTCTACAAAAGCTTCATTGGATATGGAAGAAATTGGATATAACGAGAAGAGTGAAATTCGTCTTTTAATTGAGAAATTCGTTGAGGAAAAACCAGAAGCGGTTGCATCGTTGCTTCGTAACTGGTTGGAAGAGGAGTGGAATTAGTCCATGACAAAAGAATTGAATGGAACACAAAAAGCAGCAATTCTACTAATTGCGCTGGGACCGGAGAAATCTGCTTTGATTTTTAAACATTTAAAAGAAGAGGAAATCGAAACGCTTACACTAGAAATTGCGAATACAAGAAGTGTATCGCCTCAGGAAAAAGAAGATGTTTTAAATGAATTTTATCAGGTTTGTCTGGCACAAGAATATATTGCCGAAGGCGGAATTGGGTATGCAAAAGACCTATTGGAAAAAGCATTGGGTCAGGAACGTGCGAATGATGTTATTAACCGACTAACCGCGTCACTGCAGGTTAGACCGTTTGAGTTTGTACGAAAAGCAGATCCTTCACAGCTTTTGAATTTCATTCAGGATGAACATCCACAGACAATTGCTATGATTTTATCTTATCTGGCACCTGGACAAGCGTCCTTAATTATTAGTTCACTTCCACCAGATAAACAGGCAGATGTTGCAAAACGTATTGCAATGATGGATCGAACAAGTCCAGACGTAATCAAGGAAGTGGAAAGCGTACTGGAACGTAAACTGGCATCTATGATTAACCAGGATTACACAATTGTTGGTGGTGTAGACGCAATCGTAGCAATTTTAACGATGGTTGACCGTGGTACAGAAAAACATATTATGGAAACACTTGAAATTGAAGAGCCAGAACTTGCTGATGAGGTTCGTAAGAAGATGTTTGTATTTGAAGATATTCTTTTACTGGATGACAGAGCAATTCAGCGTGTTATGAGAGATGTAGATAATAACGACGTTGCAATTGCACTAAAAGTTGCAAATGAAGAAGTTAAGAATGTTGTATTTAAGAATATATCCAAACGTCTTGCTGCGATGATACAGGAAGATATGGAATTCATGGGTCCGGTTCGTATGAAAGACGTAGAAGAGGCACAGCAGAAGATTGTTGGAATTATTCGTAAGCTGGAAGATTCTGCAGAAATTGTAATTTCTCGTGGCGGAGGTGATGAGATCATTGCCTAATTTAATTAAACCTCAATTCATTCACACTCAGACAAATTCAAAAAGGATGATTGATTCCAATGTAAAAATGGAAGCATTGTGGAAAGAAGCGGAAAAGAAAAAGACCGAAGTATCTTTGCCAGATGAGTTTCAGGAAGGGATTTTTGCCGAACCATTGGAAGTGATTTCGCCAGAAGAGCTTTTACAGGATGTACAAGATCAGGCAGAGCGGACATTAAAGTCTGCAAATGAAGAAGCAGAACAAATTCTGATTCTAGCAAATCAGGAAAGAGAAAGAGTCTTACAAGAAGCAAAAAACGCAGGTCACTTAGAGGGATATCAGGACGGCGTAGAAAATGCAAATAAAGAATATGAACAAAAAAAATTCGAACTTTCTAAAGAAAGAGAAGAATTAGAGGCTCATTATCAGGCACAACTCGATCAAATGGAAACCCAAATCGTACAGACGTTGCTCAATGTTTTAGATCAGGTTTTAGAGATTCAAATTGTAGATCTTGCACCAGTCGTTCTGGGATTGATAAAAAAAACAATTCGTCATATTGATAACGCGAAAGAATTTAAAATATATTTGAACCAAAAACAGCTGGATTATTTTCATGAACATCTTGCTGAAATTCAAGAGCAGGTTGGCAATTCGAAGTTCATTGAAGGCTTGTTGGATACTTCTTTGTCAGAGGAACAATGTCGAATTGAAACGGATTATGGAACCTATCACTGTGGTTACGATACCTATTACAAGAACCTGATCAAAGACATTCAAACATTAAGTTTATAGGTGAAATATGGAAATAAATCTGGACAAATATCTCGAACTTGCAGAACATGTGTATTTTGACCGTTTTGGTAAAGTAGTTAAAATCGTAGGACTCACAATTGAATCCGTCGGCCCAGAGGCCAAGTTGGGGGATGTGTGCAGAATTATCATTGATGCACAGCAAAATATTCAAGTTTTGGCAGAAGTAGTCGGCTTTCGGGAAAGCCGACTTGTTTTGATGCCATTTGACACCATTACGGGTATCGGAGTGGGCTGCATCGTGGAAAACACAGGACGTCCACTATCGGTATATGCTGGAGATGATTTGCTGGGTCAGGTTTTAGATGGAATCGGTAGATGTTCCATCGAACGTGAGTATGGAAAAGGTGCTTTTTACCCAATTGAGTCGTTACCGCCAGATCCGATGGAACGAACAATCATTGATCAAGTGTTACAGCTTGGAGTGAAAGCAGTCGATGGTTTAATTACAGTTGGTAAGGGACAGCGTATTGGTATTTTTGCCGGATCCGGTGTTGGTAAGAGTACTCTTTTAGGTATGTTTGCAAGAAATACCAAAGCAGATATTAATGTCATTGCTTTGATTGGTGAGCGAGGAAGAGAAGTTCGAGAATTTATAGAACGAGATTTAGGTGAAGAAGGCATGAAAAGGTCAATTGTGGTAGTGGCTACTTCAGATAAACCTGCACTTATTCGTAATAAAGCGGCAAAAACAGCAACAACGATTGCTGAATATTTTCGCGATCAGGGGAAAGATGTGCTTTTGATGATGGATTCTTTAACTCGTTTTTCTATGGCACAAAGAGAAATTGGTTTAGCTGCTGGTGAACCACCAGTTACGAGGGGTTATCCACCAAGCGTTTATGCAGAAATGCCAAGATTACTAGAAAGAGCAGGCACCAATCAAAAAGGAACCATCACTGGCTTATATACTGTTTTGGTAGACGGTGATGATTTCAATGAACCGATCACGGATACGGCCAGAGGAATTTTAGACGGACATATCATGTTATCACGTAAATTAGCTCATAAGAATCAGTATCCTGCCATAGATGTTTTACAAAGTATCTCCCGTGTAATGAGTTCCATTGTGGATAGAAATCATAAAAAAGCATCTGGACAATTAAAAGAAGTACTTGCTGTCTATGCAGAAGCAGAGGATTTGATCAATATTGGGGCGTATAAAAAAGGAACGAACCCGAAAATTGATTTTGCTGTTTCTAAAATGGATGATGTGTTAGCGTTTTTAAAACAGGAGACGGAAGAACGTTTTACTTTTGAAGAAGAATTACAACAATTGTTAGAGCTATTTCCAAGTGAGAGTGAGTGAAAATAAGCGATGAAGAAATTTCAGTATCGTATGCAAAATATTTTAAATATTCAACTGAAGCTTGAAGAACAGGCAAAATCAAATCTTGCAGAGGCAAATCGTTTGCTTAAAGTGCAAGAAGATATTTTAGTTCAATTTTTAGAGCAGAAGAAGAAATATGAAGAAGAATATAAAGCGGCTATGAACGATTATCTGGATTTTACTCAAATTCATTATTACAGCCATGCAATTGAAGTGATGAAAACAAGGATTCGTACCCAGATGATTGAGGTACATGTGGCTGAAAAAAATGCGGAAAGTGCTCGCAATAAATTGCAGGAAATCATGATCGTTCGAAAAAGTCACGAGGTATTAAAAGAGAAAGCCTTGGAAGCATATCGAAACGAGTGGAATATAGAAGAAGGAAAAGAAATTGACCAATTGGTAAGTTATACCTATCAGAAATAAAATTGCAGGAGGTTCAAATGGCAAGAAATACTAATCTAATGGATGATGACGATGACGATGTTGTAGTCGATAAAAAGAAGGAAAAGAAACCGAAAAAAGAAAAACCCCAAAAAGAAGCAAAAAATGGACAAAAAAAAGATCAAAACATAGAAGAAGAGGAAGAGACGAAAGGAAGTAAACTAGTTGTTTTCTTTTTTACCGTGATTATTGTTGCAATCTGGCTCGGAATTATTGCTCTTTTAATCAAATGGGATGTAGGAGGTTTTGGCTCATCGGTGCTTTCACCAATTTTAAAAGATGTTCCATATATCAATAAGATTTTACCAGATACAAAGGTTATTACGTCAGATACGGAATCGGAATATACTAGTTTGAAACAGGCGGTTGCTAAAATCAAAGAGCTGGAAAAACAAATTGAACAATCAAAAGCAGATGCAAAGAGCGATCAAGATACAATCAAGAAATTAAAGGATGAGATTCAAAGGCTGTCCTCGTATGAACAAGCGGCTGCAGACTTAGAAAAAACGAAAAAAGAATTTTATAATGAGGTTGTTTTTTCAGATCAATCACCCGATATAAAAGAATATCAGAAGTATTATGAAAGTATCGACCCCGCTTATGCGGAGGAATTGTATAAACAGGTCATTACAGAAGTGGAAGCGGATGCGAAAACAAAGGAATATGCTTCTACCTATTCGTCGATGAAACCAAAGCAGGCCGCAGCGATTATGGAACAGATGACAGATAATCTGCAGTTGGTCGCAAATATTCTTCAGAATATGACGGCAGCACAAAGAGGTGGTATTCTCGGAGCCATGGATAGCAAAGTTGCAGCAAGTGTAACAAAACTCATGGAACCTTAGAATAAATAACAATTTAAGAAAGGAGGATAACAAATGACAGTAGTCAGTTTATCAGAATTGACTTCTTCGGTATCAAATCTGTCAAATCAAAAGACAGCAGATAACCTTATAAAAGTGAAAGACTTACGAACATCGTTTTCGGCTTTTCTGAATCAGAGTTCAAAGGATGTTCCAGCAAAAAAGAATGAACCTGTTGTTCAAAAGGACAAAGAAAGTAGTAATGAACTTTTTGCTTTAAAAGAAAAAGATTCTGCGGTTGAAAAGATTCAGATTATGAAACCAGAAGATGAAAATCAAAAAATTGAGATCCAAAAAGATGAATTATTGAAACAAACAGATCAGATTTGTGAAGCTATTGTACAGTTAATTAGCCAGACATTTGGAATTACGCCACAGGAAGTCATGCAGGTTCTTGAGACAAAACAAATGGCACCATTGGAATTGCTGTCTCCATCAAATTTAGCACAGGTCGTTGGAATGATTCAAAATGAGCAAGATTATGTTGGACTATTGAACAGCGATGGGTTTCAAACTGTTTTAAGTGAAATTGGAGAAATTTCCAATGAATTATTGAATGATTTAGGAATTAATAAAGACCAATTACAGGCATTATGCAAGTCCATTGTAGAAAATCAGCAGAATAATCCATTGCTTCAGACACTAAAGGAACCGGTTTTAGAAGATCAGCCTGAGAATCTTGATCAGAACGTTGTTAAAATCACACACGAAGAAGCTACTAAAATTCAACTTCCTGTAGAAAAGGCTATTACCGATGAACCAAAAGTAGTGCAAACCACAGAACAGGTAAGCACACAGGTACCAGTACAACAAGTAATGCCGCAGGAGGACGTAAAGACAGTTACACTGAATGAAGAAACGGTAGAAGTAAACCAGCTTCCAGTTGCTGATGAAGAACCAGCACAATCACAAACAGGAAAAGAATCAAACACAAATAAGCAGCCGGATTTGGATTTGTTCACAAAAAGTAAAGAAGATAAAATCATGAAAACAGATCTTTTTAATGGACAGGTTCAAGAAGTGGCACCTGCCACCGTTGCAAAAGCAGCGCCTGTATTACCAACCACAGTGGATCTTGTGAACTTAATGGATCGTATTAGCGCATTCACCAAATTATCTGTTGGAAATCAAATATCAACGATGGAAATGCAACTGAATCCTGAAAATTTAGGAAAAGTATTTGTTACGGTTACTTCTCATCATGGTGAGGTTTCTGCACATATTGCTGCACAGACGGAAGCTGCAAAAGAAGCCATTGAAAGCCAGATTAGTCAATTTAGAGAGAATTTAACGCAAAGCGGTATTAAAGTTCAGGCAGTTGAAGTCACCATTGCCAGTCATGAATTCGAACGTAATTTAGAGGACTCTGGACAACAATTTAATCAGGATCAGCCGGAGAAAAGGCAGAACAGACGAAGAATGATCGATACAGAATCCATGCAACAGGATTTTATGTCAGGAATTATGGACGAAGAAGATGAGATTATCGCGAACATGATGAAAGATCAGGGAAATACAATGGATTATCAAATTTAGAAAGGAGGATCTTATGGCAATTACAGCAATTGTTGATAATGGAAAAGTTTTAAATACTGGTACATCAAGCAATACCACTGGAAAGACAAAAGAAGATAAGGCAAATCCAGTAAATGAAGATATGTTTTTACAACTTTTAGTTGCGGAAATGAAATATCAGGACCCAATGGAGCCAACGTCTAATACAGAATGGATTTCCCAGTACGCTACGTTTACTCAGGTTCAGAAACAATCAGACATGCAACAGTCATTAAAACAGATGGAAGCAAATAATCTTGTTGGAAAACAGGTTATTATGAAAAGCGTAAATTCTGCTACTGGTGAAACAAAGTTTGTAAGTGGTCAAGTGGATTACATGTATGTAGAAAACGGAGAGATTTATCTTTCAATTAACGATAAACTTTTTGACATTAAAGAATTAGATACAGTCGTAGACGAAGAGTACATGAATGCAATTACGCTTGCTACTACATTTGGTGAAATGATTAAAAAACTTCCAATTTTGGAAAATCTTACTGTTGCAGATGAAAAGCTTTTAACAGCAGCCCGTGAAAGTTTTGAATCCATGACTCCTTATCAAAAAAATATGGTGAAAAAAGAAGAATTAGGTGTTTTGGAAACTTTAGAAAAGAAAATGAAAGAACTGAAAGGTCCAACTGCATAGGCAATCGTAACGAATTGTACTACCAAGGAGGGAATGAAAATGAATAAGATTTCGAATTCGTTTACATCAATCGAGCAAGTTGCCAGTCAGTACTTAAACCAGTCACAAAAGAATACGAATCTTCAAGTAGAGAAAAGTGGGCTGAGTTTTGAAGAAATATTAAAACAAAAACAATATTTACAACAAAATGATGTTACACCACTGAAATTTTCGAAGCATGCAGTAAACAGACTGGAAGAAAGAGATATTTCCCTTTCAAACGAACAGGTTAATCGATTGAATGAAGGAGCCAGGAAGGCATCCGAAAAAGGTATCAAAGAATCACTTGTCATTGTGGATTCACTTGCATTTATTGTTCATGTACCAAGTAAAACAGTAGTAACAGCAATGGATTCAACAACGAGTAACGATAATATTTATACAAATATAGATGGAGCTGTCATTATGTAGCTGGACCGAGAAGGAAGCAACTGTCTCTGACTGACAGATGAGACAAGACAGCCTCTATAACAGGAGGAAAACAATTATGATGAGATCATTATATTCTGGAGTGTCGGGATTAAAAACACACCAGATCAAAATGGACGTAATTGGTAATAATATTGCCAATGTAAACACTTTAGCATTTAAATCATCTTCGGTAACATTTAGCGAAATTATGTACCAGACAACCCAAAGTGCTTCTGGTGCAAATGCTTTAACTGGTACTGGTGGTATCAATGCGAAACAGATCGGTCTTGGAGTTTCATTAGGATCTACAACAACAAATATTAATGCGGCAGGTGCAACACAAACAACAGGTGGAGCTCTTGATGTTAAAATCAAAGGTGATAGTTTTTTCGTAGTAAGTGATGGATCATCCAACCTATTTACCAGAGCTGGTTCCTTTTATTTTGATGGAACTGGAAATCTTGCTATGACTTCAACAGGATACAATGTAATGGGATGGCAGGTTGATGCTACTACTGGAGAAATTAAAAA
>JAGOGN010000103.1 GCA_017996675.1 Lachnospiraceae bacterium
CGCAGTAAGGATATTATGGTGGGACCTGGACGAGGAAGTGCTGCTGGAAGTATTGTATCCTATGTGCTTGCAATTACCAATATTGAACCTACCCAGTATCAGCTGTTGTTTGAGCGTTTCTTAAACCCAGAGCGTGTGAGCATGCCCGATATAGATATTGACTTCTGCTATGAACGCAGACAAGAAGTCATTGAATACGTTGTAGAGAAATATGGAAAAGACAGAGTTGCTCAGATCGTTACTTTTGGAACTCTTGCTGCAAGAGGAGTGATTCGTGACGTAGGACGTGTAATGGATCTCCCTTATGCTTTTTGTGATACGATTTCAAAAAGTATCCCTATGGAACTGAAGATGACCATCGATAAGGCATTGCAAATGAATCCCGATTTGAAGAAAATGTATGAAACAGACGAATCGGTTACGAAACTCATCGACATGGCAAGACGTTTAGAAGGTCTGCCAAGACATACCTCCATGCACGCAGCAGGTGTATTGATTTGTCAGCAGTCAGCGGATGAATATGTTCCACTATCAAGGGCTTCGGATGGAACGATTACAACCCAGTATACCATGACCACATTAGAAGAATTAGGCTTGTTAAAAATGGACTTTTTAGGTCTTCGAACCTTAACCGTCATACAAAACGCAGTACGTAATATTGAAAAGAGCCAGCATGTAAAGATTGATGTGGAACAGATTGATTTTCACGATAAAGCAGTATTAGATTACATTGGCTTAGGAAAGACGGAAGGTATTTTTCAGTTGGAAAGTGCTGGAATGTCCAACTTTATGAAGGAGCTTCGGCCTTCTTCTCTAGAAGATCTGATTGCGGGTATCTCTCTTTACAGACCAGGGCCAATGGATTTTATTCCGGCTTATATTAAGGGAAAGCAGAATCCGAGTCAGGTTACCTATAAGTGTAAAGAGTTAGAACCAATTCTGGCACCGACCTATGGCTGTATTGTTTATCAGGAACAGGTTATGCAGATTGTAAGAGATCTGGCAGGTTATACCCTTGGCAGAAGCGATATGGTTCGTAGAGCGATGAGTAAGAAAAAAGCTTCTGTTATGGAAAAAGAGCGAAAGAACTTTGTTTTTGGTAACGAAGAAGAACATGTTCCAGGTTGCGTAAGCAAGGGAGTAGATCCTCTAATTGCCAATCAGATCTTTGATGAAATGACAGACTTTGCTAATTATGCATTTAATAAATCCCATGCGGCAGGTTATGCAGTAATTGCCTATCAGACAGCATGGCTAAAATACTACTATCCAGTGGAATATATGGCAGCTAATATGAGCTCCGTTATGGATAAAACTTCTAAAATTGCAGAGTATATTTTTTCCTGTCGAAAAATGGGAATCGAAGTACTTTCTCCTGATGTCAATGAGGGAGAAGGTGGATTTTCCGTATCGGATGGAAAGATTCGTTATGGGCTATCTGCAATAAAAGGGGTTGGACGACCTGTCATTGAATCATTAGTAAAAGAACGGGAAGAAAATGGTCCGTTTACCAGTATGAGAGATTTTGTTGAGCGATTAACCAATAAGGATCTAAACAAAAGAGCGGTAGAGAATTTTATTAAATCCGGTGCATTTGACGGACTAGGCGCTACCAGAAAACAATCGATGCTTATTTATCCGATGGTGATCGATCACGTGTCGCAAAATAAAAAGAACGCTTTATCAGGTCAGATCAGTTTATTTGATTTTGTACCAGAAGAACAAAAACAGGAGTTTGATATTCAAATGCCAGATGTTGGGGAGTATGATTTGGAAACCTTTCTTTCTTTAGAAAAAGAAGTGTTGGGCGTATATATTACGGGTCATCCGCTGCAGGAATATGAAGAGCGATGGAAGAAAAATATTACGGCCGTTTCTACAGACTTTTTATTTGATGAAGAAGAAAAGAAGACTAGAGTAGAGGATGGAAGTCAGGTCGTAATCGGAGGAATGATTGTAGGAAAGACCATTAAGTATACCAAAAATAATAAAGTAATGGCTTTTTTGACAATTGAAGACTTGGTTGGAACTGTGGAAGTCATTGTATTTCCAAAAGATTATGAACGATACCAGAATTTAATGGAAGCGGATGCAAAAATATTTATTAAGGGTCGAATTAATGCCGAGGATGAAAAGGACGGGAAACTGATTTGTGAGCAGATTTTTCGCTTTGATGACGCAACTAGGGAAATCTGGCTGCAGTTTCAGGCCATTCAAAACTACGAGGATCAGCAAGAAGAACTTTTCAAATTACTTGCTGAATCGGACGGAGAAGAGGAAGTTGTGATTTATATTGCAGATGAAAAGGCAGTGAAACGATTGCCAAAAAGTCGCACAATTTCTTTTGATCGGGAAACAGCGAGCAAATTGTACAAATTTTTAGGTGAAAGTAACGTGAAAGTTGTAGAAAAGTCCATTGCAAAGTTGTCTAAAAACTATTAAAATTGTACTTATATAAGAAAAAATGTAATTACAATCTGGAGGTGTATGTATGACAAAGGAAATAAATACTATTGGAGTTTTGACCAGCGGAGGAGATGCACCTGGAATGAATGCTGCAATTCGTGCTGTTGTACGTAGAGGAATTGCGCAGGGAAAGAATGTTGTAGGAATTAAAAGAGGATATGCCGGTCTTTTACAGGGTGAAGTGGAAGAAATGAAACCTTGGTATGTTTCGGATATTATAGAACGTGGAGGCACCATTCTTCAGACCGCGAGATGTTTAGAGTTTCAGACTCCGGAAGGACAGCAAAAGGGAGCGCAGGTTTGTAAGGATCTGGGAATTGATGGAATCATTGTAATTGGTGGTGACGGTTCATTCCGTGGAGCACAAAAACTTGCAGGATTGGGAATTAATACCATTGGTGTTCCTGGAACGATCGACTTAGATATTGCCTGCACCGATTATACAATTGGATTTGATACAGCTGTGAATACAGCAATGGAAGCAATTGATAAGGTTCGTGATACCTCAACTTCACATGAAAGATGCAGTATCATTGAAGTTATGGGAAGAAATGCTGGTTTTATTGCAATGTGGTGTGGTATCGCTTGTGGAGCAGAGGATATCTTACTTCCAGAAAAATATGATTATGATGAACAGAAGCTTGTGAATCATATTATCGAAAATCGTAAAAAAGGTAAGAAGCATCATATTATTATTAATGCAGAAGGCATTGGACATTCTGTTAGTATGGCAAAGAGAATTGAAGCAGCAACTGGGATGGAAACTCGAGCAACCATTTTAGGTCACATGCAAAGAGGGGGAAGCCCAAGTTGTAAAGATCGTGTGTATGCATCTACCATGGGAGCTTTGGCAGTGGATTTATTATGCCAGGGAAAGAGTAATCGTGTTGTGGTACATAAACAAGGTGAATTTACGGACTTAGATATAGATGATGCATTATTAATGACAAAAGAAATTTCAGAATATCAATATGAGATTTATAAATCTTTTGCCATATAGTCAGGAGAAGTATGATTAGCAGCAGTGACAATAAACAGGTGAAAAATGTAATACAGTTAATCTCTAGTTCGAAAGCAAGAAAGAAACAGGGTTTATTTGTGGTAGAAGGAATCCGAATGATTCAAGAAACTCCATTGGATCGCATTGAGGCTGTTTATATTGCGGCTTCGTATGAGGATGATTATTTGCAGCACCCGATGAGTCAGAATTGCGCATATGAGGTCGTGGAGGATAAAATCTTTCAAAAGATGTCGGATACACAGACTCCACAGGGAATCCTTGCTCTTGTCCATAAAAGAAGCTACACCATTAACGAAATTCTGGAAGGAAAATCAGAGGGTTGCATTTTGATATTGGATGGGATTCAGGATCCAGGGAATCTGGGAACGATGATTCGAACTGGTGAGGGAGCTGGAATTGCTGGAGTGATTTTATCTAAGGATACAGTGGATCTCTATAATCCGAAAACAATCCGCTCAACAATGGGTTCGATATACCGAGTACCGCATGTTATCAGTGAATCACTCATGGAGACAGTAGAAGAACTAAAGCAAAAAGGTGTCTATGTAATTGCGACCCATCTTCGTGGAGTGAAGGAATATCAGGAACTGGAATATGTTGGTTTGACTGGTGTCCTGATTGGAAATGAAGGGAATGGGTTGTCGGAAACATTGGTTGATTTGGCCGACGAATTGGTTCGAATTCCGATGGAGGGAAGTGTAGAATCCTTAAACGCAGCGATTGCTGCTGCGCTCTTTATGTATGAGATTAAAAGAAAAAGAAAATAAGACGGGCCCTGGACAATTATGTCTGGGGCTTATTTAGGTTTGTAAATCAGAATAATTTTTGGTATAATTAAAGTATTGTGAGTAGGAGAGGATATAGTATGTTTCGATTGTGGGGAAAAATATTTAAAGAAAATCGATTGATTCTAGATCGGGTATTTGAGTCAGATCAAGAGGATACCAGGACGCATAAAATATTTCAGGGAATCGAATATCTTACCTATGAGTTCGATTTAGAGAAACCAATCTGGCTGGATGGTAATATAGCGGAATTTCAAAAGGGGTCTAAAACGAGATTTTATCAGGATAGTTTCATTGAAACCATACCTTTTGATTATTTGGAACTGCATGTTATTGAGGAAGATTAAACAGGGGGATAATGATAAATGGAAATGGAAGATATGCTAAAGGATGATGTAGATAGTTGGAAGACAGCCATGCTTTTGTATAATTCTGCTTTGAAGAAAGTAACAACAAAGTTGGAAATACTAAATGATGAATTTCAGCATGTACATAAATATAATCCGATTGAAAACATCAAATTCAGATTAAAAACACCGGAAAGTATTGTTCAGAAGTTAAAGCGTAAGGGATATGACTCTACCATTGAAAATATGGTTCGTTATGTGGAAGATATCGCTGGAGTCAGACTGGTTTGTTCCTTTACATCGGATATTTACCGAATGGCTGACATGATTGGACGACAAAATGACCTTACTGTTATTTCAATCAAGGATTATATGAAGAATCCAAAACCAAGTGGATATAAAAGTTTTCATATGATTATATCTATTCCAGTCTTTCTTTCTGACCGGACGGTTGAGACAAAGGTTGAGATTCAAATACGAACGATTGCCATGGATTTCTGGGCAAGTCTAGAGCATAAGATTTATTACAAATTCGAAGGTAATGCACCTTCTTATATTAGTCATGAATTACAGGAATGTGCGGAAATCGTATCCATGTTGGATAATAAAATGCTTTCCTTGAATGAAGCTATTTTAATCGAAAAAGCAAAGCAAGAAGAAAAAGCTATTCGTGCGCAGATTGAGAAGTTAACTCAAATCGAAGCGGACAAATAGCTCTCTAAACATAAACTACATTTTAATTTCTTTTGAAGTTCGATCAGGTTGCATCAACTCACGAACCCATGCTGGTGTGTAAAGTAATATACTCATTAAGCCAGCTAAGGCAAAAGCAGTGATCACATCAAAAAGTGAATGTTGCTTTAAAAATACAGTAGCGAGAATGATGCTACTCATCATAATTCTTGAGGCATGAAGTACAATTTTGTTGTTTCTTAAGTTTTCATTCTTGCTGATGGCAATGTGAATTGCTAAAGAATTATACACATGAATACTTGGAAACAGATTGGTTGGGGTATCTGTGGAGTATAACCACTTTACTGCATCTACAAAAATATTATCTCTTTCAAAAACGACTGGTCTTAAATAGGTTCCGTTCGGATATATAGTTGAAATCACAAGGAAAACGGTCATTCCAGTTATCAGAAATATGCACAATTTGTAATATTCTGCTTTATT
>JAGOGN010000104.1 GCA_017996675.1 Lachnospiraceae bacterium
ACTGGTGCATGATCGCCTCCCATAGCATCCAATGCTACGATCGTTTTATCTTTCATGAAACTGCACCTCCTATACCTACATGAAAATATACTATATTTGAATTATAAATTCAATAGAAAATCATTATATCCGATATGAAAAAAAAGGGCAAGTGCAACTGACGTTACAAAATTTCAATTGTTCCGTTTAAAAAAAGTTCCTTCAAAAAATATTGCAGTTCATCTTTTGTATCAAATGCAACAATCCATTCCTGATTCGAAATGGTTGGCTCAAAAATAAATCTGCTCCTCTTTAAGTCTTTTTCTAAAACAGCTTGATCAAATTCTATCCAAACACCAAAATCATGCCCGGCTGTTCCATCACAATGCCTCAATGACTGTATATTTGCAAAGTGCTCTTTGAAGAACGTAACATCTACCTTCATAAAACTGATTTCAAGAGCATTCATTTTCCAGTTGCTTTTATTCATTTTAGGAAATGCTTGTTCAAAAAGAATTGGTCTTCGAAGATCTTCTTTTTCAAATTCGATTGCAATCCGGTTACAAATTTCATTTCCGAAAGGTTCATCACCATAAAGCTCTCTGATTTGTCTTAATGATTTGGGACTATTCAACAGTTGATCTAAAATAGATTCCTCAATTTTTTTCAAATTATCTTCCAATGTCTTTCGGATCATGGAATCCTTTACCAATCGTTGCAATGGCACATCTTGATAATCAACCGTAACTCCATTTAATTTTCGGGTCATCTCGATACGGACTTCTTTCTTCTCAACATCATAATCGCCATAGCAACTCAAATCAAATCCAGCAAGCGTAAATCCGCACTGACGATAAAAGCGAATGGCAGGGACATTACAAGACTGTGTTTCTAAAATCAATGCCCGTGCTCCCATCAGGGTTCCTTCACGGATTGCTTCTCTCATCAGGGCAATTCCCAAATGCAGTCTTCGATAGGGTTCAAAAATCAAAATATTGGCAATTCGAAGACGTTGATTCCAACTTTCAAAATTCAATTCCAACACACCAGCCAGATTCTGATCAACAAATGCTCCATATACAATTGGATGATCCAACCAGTCTTCCATGAGCTGATCCGTAAAATGCTTCTCTAATGGTTCCAATAGTGGTGCCAGTTCCATTTGAATGATATAATCTTCTCCACGCTCTTCAACTGCAATTTCATAATAGGAATCTGTCCGATAAGAAAATTCCAATGGGTATCCCCGATAGCTTTGGTCTAATTTTCGAATTTCTATCATGATCGCATCCTCCTTTGTTGTATTATTATAATTTGAACAAAGAGGAAATGCAATGAAAACACAAAAAAGCTTTCCAATTTCTTGGAAAGCTTACTTTACTGGGATTAATCCTGTGCAATAATTTCTTTTTTATTGTAAGATCCGCATGCTTTACATACTCTGTGTGGCATCATTAATTCTCCACATTTACTACATTTTACTAAGTTAGGAGCACTCATTTTCCAGTTCGCTCTTCTTCTATCTCTTCTACCTTTGGAAGATTTATTCTTAGGACAAATAGACATATTATTACACCTCCTTGAATTTGTTAAAAATATCTTGTATTGCAGCCATCCTTGGATCAAGTACTGTCCGATCGCAGCCGCATTCTCCGTAATTCAAATCTGCTCCACATTTACTGCAAAGACCTTTACAATCTTCCTTACAAAGAATCTTCATTGGCCAGTGTAATAAAATCTCACTATTAGCCAACTCATTGGTATCCAGACTAGTTCCAATAATGTAATCTGTATCCTCAATATCCTGCATCACTAGTTGTTTATTTTCGATTGCAAACTCTCGTTGAAACTGTAGTTGTATCGGCACCGATACATCACACAGACAGCAATCACAAACAGCTACTAATGTAAGTTCCATCTCGCCTACTATTTCGAACTTACTGTTCTCAATATTACATAATTTCAGCTTTAATGGTGTTTTGTGGGAAATAGGAAAACTTCCTAGTCCTGATTCAAATACATCCTGTTCAAATGAAAGTGTATAGCACTCACACTTGTCATCACTATTTAATACCTGACTAATATCAATTTTCACACGAATCTCCTATTCACACTTTATCAATTATACTCACCCAATTTTGATTTGTCAACCTCATTTTAGTAACTTTGACAAGTTTTTCTATTGACAGAACTTTCTCTATCTTTATAATATAAGAAAGAGCTATCAGAAAGGATCAAAAATGAAGATAATAGGTATTATAACAGAATATAATCCATTTCACAATGGGCACCAATACCAGATTCAGGAAATTCGTAAAAAAGAACAAGCTGACTATGTGATCGTAGCAATGAGTGGCGATTTTGTTCAAAGAGGTGGTCCTTCCATGGTTGATAAGTACACCAAAACCAGAATGGCGCTTTCTTGTGGTGCTGACTTAGTCATCATGCTTCCTACCTGTGTCAGTCTCAGTAGCGCAGAAAGCTTTGCACGGGGTGGTGTTTCCATTTTATCCTCATTGGGTATCGATTGTCTGACCTATGGTTGCGAAACTCCGGATTTGGACCAGTTGAGAGGGTTTGCTTCCTTCTTTCAAAATGAAGATGTACTATTTTCTTCCTTCATCAAAGAAAAGCTAAAAAAGGGATGTAGTTATCCTCTAGCGAGGCAGGAGGCTTTTACTGATTACCTTAATCAGCATTCTTCAACATCCCCGTTTCTTCATCAAGCGTTTCCAAACAGTACTCCAAACCCCAAGCTTCTTTCCTCTCCGAATAATATTTTAGGAATCGAATACGAGAAGGCAATTTTAAATCTAAAAATCAGTCTTCAAACTAGCCCGATGAAACGCATTGGCAAGGGTTACCATGACACCGATTCTACTCATGAATATTCCAGCGCGAGCGCAATTCGAAGTCATATCTTTTCAACAAATGATCTTCCAGCGACTGGGATTCCTCCAGAAGCATGTTTGATTTTAGAAGAAGCCTTAAAAATTTGCGGACCGGTCAACGATGAACTTTTTTCCAATCTTTTCGAATATGAGCTTTTACATCTGAGCCATTCTGATTTAATGAATTATCAGGACTGTTCAAAAGAACTGGCGCATCGAATCATAAGCCATAAAGAGCATTATCAGTCCTTTTCTCAATTTTTATCACTAATCAAAACCAAAGGGTACACGCAAACAAGAATTCAACGTCTATTTATGCAAATACTTTTAAAAATTACTTCCCAGTCCCAGGAACGACTTTCGCTTTGTCACTATGCTCCCTATGCTCGTGTTTTGGGATTTTGTTCACAAAGCGAGCCATTATTAACAGAACTAACAAAAAGGTCCTCTATTCCGATTCTAACCTCAGTCAATCAGGCTAAATCGAAACTAGAGAACCTCTCCTATGAAATGTTTCAAGAAGATTTGTATGCTTCTGATTTATATCGTCTGGTTCAGAAACAACACAATCATGTGACTTTTACAAATGATTACAAACAACCACTCATTATTCTGTAACGATTAATGATGGAACAAACGTAATCCAGTAAAGCACATGGCAATATTATGGTTATTACATGCCTCGATTACGTGATCATCCCTAAAAGATCCACCCGGTTGTGCAATGTAGGACACACCACTTTTGTATGCACGTTCAATGTTATCACCAAATGGAAAAAAAGCATCGGATCCCAGTGAAACTCCAGTTAAATTACGAAGCCATTCTTTCTTTTCCTCGCGGGAAAAAAGGGTTGGCTTTTCTTTAAATATTGCTTCCCATGTTCCATCCATCAACAAATCTTGAGCTTCGTCACCAATATATAAATCGATGGCATTATCTCTGTCCGCACGTCCAAGTCCATCAGCAAAATTTAGTTCTAATACTTTCGGAGCCTGACGTAAAAACCAGTTATCTGCTTTACTTCCAGCTAGTCTAGTACAATGAATTCTAGACTGTTGGCCAGCTCCAATTCCGATAGCCTGTCCATCCTTTACGAAACATACAGAATTAGACTGTGTATATTTTAAAGTAATCATGGCAATCAGCAAATCTATCTTTCCCTGCTCTGAAATCGTTTTATTCTCAGTTACCAGGTTTTCAAACATTTCTTCCGTAATAGCAACTTCATTTCTTCCTTGTTCAAAGGTAATACCATAAACCTGTTTACGTTCAATTGCCTCTGGTTGAAACGTTTCATCTATACAAATTAAATTATAATTTCCATTTTTTTTCTTCTTTAATAGTTCTAAAGCTTCCGGTGTAAATCCTGGGGCAATGACGCCGTCCGAAACCTCTCTTTTAATGATTCTGGCTGTATCTTGATCGCACACATCAGAAAGTGCAATAAAATCGCCATAAGAAGACATTCGGTCAGCACCTCTTGCTCTTGCATAAGCACTGGCAATTGGAGATAATTCTCCCAAATCTTCTACCCAGTAAATCTTCTTTTCTATTTCTGACAAAGGAACGCCAACTGCTGCACCTGCTGGTGATACATGTTTAAATGATGTCGCTGCCGCAAGGCCTGTTGCTTTTTTTAGTTCCTTTACCAATTGCCATCCATTAAAGGCATCCAGAAAATTAATATATCCTGGCTTTCCGTTCAAAATAGTTAATGGCAGTTCTCCCTGTTCCATAAATATTCTGGATGGTTTCTGGTTTGGATTGCATCCATATTTTAATTCTAATTCTTTCATTTTGTCCCTTTCATTATTCACACACAATTGAACAATCGTTTCTTTCCTTACTGGTTCTTGTTTACAATTCGACTAGTCGCCGCACCGGTCTTTAAATCAATAAACTGTACCATTAAGGAAACTTTATTATCACAGTTTAAAGATTCCCAAAGAGTATCCGTAATCTGATCCATACTACCTTTTAATTCTACTACAACCGGTTCTCCCTCAAAGCTTGGAAGAATGTCCCCATCGCCCTGATAGGTATGAATCATGCGACCTTCACCTGGCTGTGCACATTCATAACGATAAAAATAACGATTACAACTAGATCCATTTCCTCTGTCACTCTTCAAAATAGACATTTCAAAAGAAAAATCATTCGCCGCACGATGAAGAATTCCTGAAATTCGTGGAGTGTAATTAGGAGCATCTGGCTCAAATTCCCTTGTTAAAAGAGCCTCTTGGAAAGAATCTCCCTTTTGTAATCCTTCATAAATGGTATCTGTCTGATCGCCGTTTGTAATAATCGTCTGTTGATTCCATACACGCATTGGCCAATAAATAATCAGACTTGGATCAGCTAATTTGCTCGGATCAAAAGCTTGTGTACGAATGCCCTGATCTTCTTTAACAAAAATACGATTGCGACTGTTTTCACTTCTGCCCATAATGAAATAACAAATTACGCCATATTTTTGATCTTCGGATTTGCCAATGATAATTCCACGCCCTGGATATGCATTTGGTTCCAAATATTCTTTGAGTGTTACTGTTTCCATGTTTTCCCTCCTGATATTTTCTAAGACCATATTATACCAAAAAAAAGGACATCTGTACACCGAAAAAAGCACCCATTAGGATGCTTTTGGAATAACCTTCCAATTATTAAATAATCCTTAAGAAAAAAAATTAATTTAAATACTTCAAAAAAAGAGGACTGCTTTTCACATAGTGAATAAAGCAATCCTCTTTTTAAATGATATTTTTTATCCTAACAACTGTTCTACAGTTGCAAGTTGAGCACAAATTACGAATAATTCTCCTGCCACCTTCAATTCTTCCATTGGTGGAAGGGATGGTGCAATAC
>JAGOGN010000105.1 GCA_017996675.1 Lachnospiraceae bacterium
CTTTTTCGCTCAGCTGTTACTCCATACCTTTCCAGCTCCGCCATAATCTGTGGCATGGTAAGACAATGTTCGTCGTCGGTCTTTGCCAACATGATTTTTGCAAGATAACTAAGTTTTAATTTTTGATTCGTCCCTTTTGACATTAAAAAAGGCCTCACTTTCCAGCAATCTTTAAAACGATTATATCACAAGGTTGGATTATTTTGAGATTGATTTTTCGTTTTCTGCAAATTTTTCTTCTTTTTTTATTATAATCAAAATTCAAAGTCATCCGGGTCTAAACCTGCTTCTCTTAAAATTTTCGCGCGCTCCTCTTCATCCATGTTTTCCAATTCGTCATAATCGAGGCCCGCTGCTTCGATTTCATCTTGTTGCTTTTGATTTTCTTGCTCGTCTTCTTCGTCTTCCTCTTTTTTGTTTACATCCTCAATGATCATCATCCCTACTGCAAATTCCGCAATATCCATTATTCCGTCTTCATCAAAATCAAATAAATCAAACATTTTGCTCCTCCTTTTTTATCTTCCGTGCTACAAATCTTCCTAAACTTGACAATCCAAAACGATGGGACTACACTTATTACAATTCTATCATTCAATTTAAAAGGAGATTAATTACCAATCATGAAAAAATTCAAGCTATACGAAAATACAAATAGAAAAAAGTTATGCCTAATCATCATAAGCTGCATTGTCCTTGCTATTCTTGCAGTATCTATTACCATTTTAGTCATTCATTCAAAGAATAACAAGACATCCGTCAAAAATACACAAAGTAGCAGTCTTTCAGCTGATGAGATAAAGGCAGAAAAATTGATTAAAAAAGAAGCACAAGATCCAGAAAGTTCGGTAAATACCCCGAAAGTGGAAACAGGGACAGCTGTGGATATCCCTGAGCTGCTTGCTACAACTAGTGTCAAAGAACTTACTAATGTGTCTTACGGCATTGATGTCTCCAAATACCAAGGCACCATAGACTGGGCCAAGGTGAAAGCCGCAGGGATTGATTTTGCCATGATCCGTGTAGGATATCGTACTCAAAAAACCGGCATAATCAATGCTGACACGAATGCCAAATACAACATGCAACAAGCTACTGCTAACGGTATAAAAATCGGAGTTTACTTTTTTTCAACTGCAATCACTACAAATGAAGCTATCGAAGAAGCCAATTGGGTTGCTGACTATATTTCGAAATATAAAATTACCTATCCGGTTGCCTTCAATTGTGAAGGGTTTACGCAAAGCGACAATCGTCAGTATTCCCTAAGTCAATCCCTTAGAACTGATCTTGCGCTTGCATTTATGAAACAAATTTATGACAAAGGTTACACCCCAATGTTCTATGCTTCCAAAAATGAGCTCACCAATAATTCACAATGGGATACCAACCGGATCGATTCTACTTATAAAATCTGGGTTTCCCAGTATCCTGCCGTTCCTTATCCGCAAAAAGCAGCTTCCGATTACACAGGGACTCACGCCATGTGGCAATATACGAATCAGGGAACGATTCCTGGAATCTCTACTCCTGTGGACGTTAACATTGCGTATTTTGGCTATGACACAGAGGCAAATTCATTGAATGGAGAAGCTCCAGAAATTGCTGCACCTGACAAAGAAGCTTTACTCAATTTTACTGCCGTAAACGAAATTGTTACCGCTAAAGACTCTACTAATTTAAGGGATATTCCAAGTCAAGACTCCACCAGCAAAATTATGGCCACCTTAACGAATGGCATGCAAGCCACTCGTGTTGGCGTAAGCACAAGCGGATGGTCCAAAATTATCTACAATGGTGTTACCTATTATGCTGTTTCAAGCTTTTTGACAACAGACCTCCAACCACCTGCTCCAGTTACTCCTGTAACTCCTGCGGATGGCTCTGCTTCAGGTGACGGATTAACAACCGTATTTTCTCCTGTTAACGAGCTGGTTACCCCTAAAATTGAAGTGAATTTACGTACGCTTCCAAGTGTTACGAACGAAAACTCTAAAATAATTGCAACCATTTCAAATGGCGAAAAAATTACAAGAACCGGTATCAATAACGAACTGGGTTGGTCGCGTGTTATTTATAATGGTCAAACTCTCTATTGTGTGAGCAGTTATCTAACCTTGGCAAACTAGAAGGTGGGGGGGAACATTTCCCTTTGTTTGCTTCCCCCTTTACCGCTTCTTCTCGAATCTGTAGCCACATCTTCCACAATAATAAACCTCTCTCTTTTTCCAACGTCGTCTGAAAATGATTCTGGCTATTATTGTTCTCCCTATACCTGAACTTTTTCCCTGTCTCTCCACTTCAATCCAACCATTTCGTTCTCCACACAGTGGGCATTTCGCTGGTGCATTTCTCATGATTCCGTTCCTCCCCTTTTACACTAATCTCGATGGTATATTTTTTATTAAGTCAAAAATGTCTCTTTCCACAACATGTGGAGCAGAAAAAGGATTCACTACGATACCTACAACGTTGTTCGCATTATTTTTTGCCAAATTTATTGCTACTAAGAAATCTTGCTGAAACTTGGAAAAATGATCGCCGTATTCCCCCATTTCTTCAACGCTTGTAAATACTGGAAAATAAAACAGATCCCCTCTTTTCAAAATATCTGGAATCATTCTAATCTTAGCCTTGGTTTGAATCGTCGTGCCGACAATATTTTCTGGATGACCATTCGTTTCGTTGATCAGGTTTTCCACCTGGTCCAAATCCTCCTCACTCATAACTGCATTGTATGGAATCCACACCATACTATCTCTAAGGAGCCTTGCTGTCTCAAAATATTGTTCCTCGGTTGGATTTAAATGTAACATTTTCAGCGCATTTTTTAACAGCGATCCATCTTCCAAATCCTCTGCTTTCAGTTTCTTATTCTGATTCATGTTGCTTTATTCCTCCTTATAATTATTCTACTTGTAGGCTTGATGAAATCTACGGAAATCTTTACCATACAGTACGCTATAAGGTGTACATTAAAAATGACAGCTTATAAATGGCCTGTCTACGGCATTTCTAAGCTGTCATGAGAATTTAATTTAGTTATTTTTTGATTGGTATTCGCAGAATGATATTCCTTAGGTGCAGCGGATAATTCTTCGCTTTTCTTTGTTTAGTAGGCTACATAGAAATATGAACGATAAAGTCATGTTTAAAAGCCATAATCCGCCTTCTACTCTCAGTCTTCTGCTTTCTATTATCTACCTTCTCTTATTTATTATCAATTATCAATTGCCATTTCCAAACAAACTTCTCTTTTTTTCCAACATCTGAATCCATAAAGATCATTCAGCAAAAAAATAACAAAATTCAAGACTACTGGTAGATACACCGGATTTTCCATGGATGCTAATACCCATAGGATAATTAGCACCATGTCGTTGGCGGCATAGCCCAGCGCATAATAAGATGATCTCAACATGGTCAGCGCTGCTGCCAGAAAGCTTGTGGTGATAGAAATCGTGCTCAGCAAGATATTGGGCGTGTTCAGAGAAACCAGAATATAATAAAACAGCGCTGTGACCAACCCTCCTGTGAGCAAAAGTACGACAAATTGTTTTCTTGTAAGCATCTGAATGGCAACTTCATTTCCGCTCTCGGATGGATTCTTCATCCAGGTAATTAAAGACCAGACTGCCATTGGCAACGTCATTCCTAAGTAAGTAATCATTTCTCCCCAATACCGAAATTGCCATGAAATAATAGCATAGAGAATACTAAAGACGATCATCAGTATTTGTGCCCAGAGATTGCCCTTTGCAGCTAGTACTAGAGATGTCACCCCCACTAAAGCGGCCACTAGCATAAGAAAATCGACCTTTCCTGTTAGGATATTGGATAATAGAATAACACCTACAGATCCAATCCAGAGCGTCCACTCTTTTTTCGTAATGGTCTTGAGCGGATTATTCACTTTTTTTTGCCCTCACTAACTCGATTGCTTCTTTCCCTGTTAAATGTTCAATTTGAAATTCCATCATACATAAGGACTTCATCGCTGGATTAATCTCATTTTCGCGACCTTGCTCACTATCCGTTGGATGATATTTTTTTGCCAGAACATTGATTGCCTTTCTGATCTCTGATTCATTTTCAATCATGCGAATCTTTCCAAATGCAATGACGCTTCTAAAATAGGTTGTGTATTTTTCAGGAACAATCTGATCCTGATCGACGACACAAAAAGATGCTTTCTCACACTTTTTAATTGCATCAATTTTATGGCCACTTTTGGCACCATGAAAATATATTTTGGAATCGCAATAAACATAACTAATTGGAACAGCATAGGGATAATCTTCATCTCCAAGCAAGGCTAATACTCCGGACTTTCCTTTTTCTAATATTGCAATTGCTTCTTCCTCTTTCAAAATCTGGTTTTTTCTACGCATCTCTCTAAACATCGTCTACCTCTTTCCTCTAAATTAAAAAGCGCCGGAGATTTCCATCTTCTTAGACCTAACGATAGAAATTCCGGCGATTGACCCAACTACCCGGTGGCAGATGAGTATCGTTTATTATTTAATAATTGCACTAAGAATTTATCATGAAAATAGGGGGCTGTCAAGGTCTATTAAAGATAACAGCTCAGATCCTGATCCACAGTCTTCTTTATATCGCTGGCAATCTTTTCAGCTTTCTTTCCGTCCATTTTTGCATTCTTTGCTACTGATAATAATTCTTTCATTCCAGGATTAATTCCGTTACCATTCACTGTTGTTGCATGCTCTCCACCAAACGAATTACTATATGTTAAATCATATGCAGGGGACAATATCCAACCAGTATCCTTATAGAGATAAGAAAAGTTTTTAGAATGATCATCTCGGTTGTGTGCAAAAACATTGAAACACATCCATCGAAAAAGCTTCTCTATTTCTTCATAGCTTTGGGTTATCTTTAATGTTAGCTGCATCAAAATATTGTAATCCAGATTCGGTATTCGATGGGAGGTCTCAAGCAGCCCGCTCACAGATACCATATGGATTTTCCGATTTTGTTCTCTATCAAATCGCTTTGTGGAAAAAAAACCTTCGCAAAATTTTGATGGCAGAAGCCTTGTTTCTGCCATAGGTAGTTTACACTTTCTTGCACAAACAGAATAATCATATTCTTCTTTTCCTATATTCTTTCTATCTATTGAAGATGGAAATTTTACAATCCATTCCGCTCCTTCAATCTCATAATTCACTTTAGGCCTTGCTCCGCCCGAGGAACCACCTCTATAGAACAGTTCATCCAATTGATCCGAATGATCGGTTTCAAACATCTTCCCACATTCTGTTGCAAGCTCATCCAGCGTCATCCCGACAACATCGGTTTTCAGTTCATTTGTTGGTCGGTATTCCAACGCACCCATACCACTTTTTCCTACAATTGCAAGTCTTGTAAGTGGACTTACCGATGCAGGATTGATCTGATTTTTTAGTAACAAACGATCCACTAAAAGCCTTCCCCATCCATCTGGAAGGCTATCTGCAAATACACCAAACAATCCTTCAAACGGATCAAATTTTTTCGGAATAAAAACACCATCTTTTAAAGGAAGCGAGATCGGACTGATAGAAAAGCCTGATTTTAACCATTCCTCGCTATATTCAAAAGCTACAAGATGATCACTTATTTCTGCCAATGTTCCTACTTGCTTTTGCTGAAAATAGACTTCCAAATGCTTCTTATTGTTCATTAATTACCTCCTGAATGGACGAATAACCCTTCTTAGAAAACAATAA
>JAGOGN010000106.1 GCA_017996675.1 Lachnospiraceae bacterium
CCATCTCTCTTCTCCTCATCCTGAAACTCTATCACAGTTTTGCAACGTTCCTTTGCTGTCCTCGTCTTCCCACATCCCTTGGGGCCAATTATGCTAATTGCATTGAAAGCTTCCATTCTCCTGTCTATTTCATCATCTATTATTCTTCTGACATATTCCATGACCAAATCACTCCTTTACCATTAATTATCACACTTTTTTTTCCTATCTGCAAATCCGATTTTATATTTTTCGAATGATTTGTTTTGTGTTTTTCGAGTAATTTGTTTGATGTTTTTCGAGCTTTATCACTGATGGCATTTAATATATTCATCTACCTCATCATGATATAACACCAAATCCAACTCCTGTGGCTCGGTAGGTTCATTCAAAAGCAGATCCACCAAATGGTGTGGCATCTTACTCCCAATTTTCATTTCCTTAATATAGGAAACACAGTATACAACTACATCTTCACATGGCATTTGTGCAGCTCTCTTTTTCTGAAATTCATGAACCTGCGGTTTTTGCCTAAAAGAGCATGAATCATGGACGGAAACGCACAAACCATTATATTGTGGTACTTCCAGTGTAGGCAAAAAATCCAGAAGTTCCCATATCGAAATTGTATTCACACCCTCGTAAAGTGATCGAAAACGTCTGTCACAACCTGCACAATTATTTACAATCGTTGAACCTTTTGGCAGGTTCGGATCATGGTGACAACAAATGTTATGCATTTACATTTTAGGAAAATACTGTTGTAAAATTGCAAGCAGTTTAAGCTCAGCATCCGGTTTGTAAATACTAAGCGCACACCCTGGATTAAAATAAATCTGCTCGTAGTTAATATCCAATAAAGAAACACTTTCTATTATTTTTGAATTCATTTTCGCTCCGCCCAACTTCTAGAGTTTATTCTAAATGAGTGATTCATCTCTCATAATTATATAGCAGGTGCTCCCATAAATCTATATGATTCTATGATTCCTAGCCTATTTGCTATTCCAACACCTTGGACAAAAATTCTTGCAACCTAGGATTTTGGGGTGTTTCCAATACATCTTTTGGTTTCCCGTCCTCTGCAACCACTCCGTTATCCAAAAAAATTACTCGAGAAGCTACCTCTTTGGCAAATTCCATTTCATGAGTCACACAAATCATAGTCATTCCAGAACGTGCCAATTCCTTCATTACCTCCAACACTTCTTTCACCATTTCCGGATCCAGTGCTGAGGTTGGTTCATCAAAAAGAATCACATCCGGCTCCATCGCAAGCGCTCTGCAAATAGCGGCTCTCTGCTTTTGCCCTCCCGAAAGCTGTTGCGGATATTGAGTGGCTTTGTCTGCTAATCCTACTCGCTCTAGCAAACTAAGCGCTCTTTCCTCTGCTTCTTCCTTTGATTTTTTTGTTTGTTCTTTTTCCTCATTAATATCCAATCCTTCCCTTTCGCAGTAACTTCAATACTGCAATCCTAATTTTCGCATTGAAATGATTATATCTTCTTATGCATAATTATGTAATATAAAGTCATAAAAATATACTTAAAAAACTTAAAGACACGAGTTGCGGCTCGTGTCTTTGCGGTAGGATGAATCTTTATTCATTTTTGTGGAATGTAATTTGTTGTTTAGTCAAGTATATTCGACCTAATCGTACTTAACTGAACTACTTACAAAAGCGACATTTGCTCACTCCTATAGAAACCATGCTCAATAGCTTCATTGCCTTCATGTGTTAGCATTTCAATATTGGAATATTTTAAAGGCTTAACAGTTGCCTTAATAAAGTTCTCAAAGCAAACTGTGATATCTGCTTTATTTAAATCTGATAAGCAAATTAATTGCACTCTAAAATGATTTGCAATTTCAAACATCGGTTTAAGCAAATGGCCAGATGAAACTGCGCCAAAAGGATTGTCAAGAATCAATACACTGGTTAGACTTTTATCGTTGATATCTCCGTAGTCACTTCTTAAATAATTAATTAAGGATAAAATCAATGAAAAATAGGAAACCAGCTTTTCTCCACCAGAACTATTAATCTGAGTTTCTCTCCAAGTACGATATCTGGCATTCTCAGGATTGAGATCAATTTTATAAACATCTACTCGTATATTATCTTTACCAATATACTTTCTTAACAGGCTCTGGCTTCCAATCACTCTATTTGCTGTTTTCAAGATATCAGCATCACTGCTGTTATTGTTAAGCAATTGAACTAGTTCTTGTATACCCGTATCAAGTTCAACATTAATTGTCGCTTGTGCAACATTGGTGTCAATCTCATCTGGCATATCTATTTTTATCATCTGCTTTTTTGGTTTTTTCTCTACTATTGAGACAGCAGAGCTCTTAGCCATTGAGCGAAGTCCATCGTATATACGC
Source organism: Lachnospiraceae bacterium (assembly GCA_017996675.1). The sequence goes on from JAGOGN010000106.1 coordinate 2,368, forward strand.
CTTCCCTGGAAAACACATTGACGTAGCAAATCCGTTTTACTTTTATTAAATTCTTCCAGGTCCGTCTCAATTTGTGAAAATCTAAGCATGGTTGCTTTCATTACACCTTCTATTTGTTCAGAAAGAGTGAAATACTTATCTCCTTTGAAATCATCATTGTTAATCATTTTTAGAAAACTTTTAAGCGCATGTATCTCATTAAACTGATAAGAAGTCTCTTTTAATACTTCATTGGTCAACACTGCTGCCAATACTTTCTTCTCATTCGAATACGTTTTAAATGCATTCTTTAAATGATTAGAAAGTGCATTGTATTGATTTTCAATGTTTTCTTCTAATACAACCTCTTCCTTTGGTATGATTTTTTTATGTTCTTCAAGCATATTTTGTGAGCGATCTCCAAATCGAATCACTTCTCCCTTGATTTTTTTCTCTGCTTCTTTTCGCTCATTCAAATCATGAAGATTTTTCTTTGTTTCTTTTTTACGTTCTGCATAATTCCCTTGAATATTATCCTTTTCAAGCGGCAAACCACCATAATCAAATAATGCTTTTTCAGCCAAACTATATGCTGTATCACACCCTCCGAGTTTCTGATTTGCTTTCCCTGATTCATTTTGCAAATAATCTAATTTTTCAACGAACTCTTTGTGAGCTTGTTTTAATCCCGCGAGCACACGATCATCATATATTATTGCTCGATAATCCTCTTCTGATTGGTTATATTCAGAAAGGTTGGTTCTCTTTTCACGGATTTCTTTCAGGTAATTACTTTCACGCTCAAGAAGTACCGCGATTGCTTCGCTCTGAGAAGTTTTTAGTTCACGATACTCTTCAAGTAACCTCTCCCATTCTCCGGCTATTACTAGGCCGACCGGATAATCTCCAAGCTCAGTTTTAGCACCTTCTATTTTCCTAAAAAGTTCTTCCTTCTCATGAATCGTGATTTCCACTACATCCATATTTTTTTGTATTACTTGAATCTGATTCTGACACTCAACCAATTTGCATTTTGCATTTTCATGCTCATGATAGGACTGGGATTGTACAACTCGCTTTTCATTTTCCTCCTCTAATCGAGATATTAAATCGGTATACTTTTCAAACCATCTTCCCAAAAGCCCAATCTGTTTTCTACATTCTTCCATATTGGAACTAATGTCACGAATTGTAAGCTCATTTTCATTTTTCTCCGCACTCAAACTTACCAGTTTTTCTTCTATTTTTGAAATCTCATCCTTGATATGCTTTTGTCCATCTTCAAAGTCCTGTCTAGAAGATTCATTAAAATCAAACATCTCCTCCGCTTTTTTTCGATGTGCTCCGTACCCTTCCAATGAACGCACATACATGCTTTTCTGATTTTCCAGTTCCTCTTTTTTCGATTTAATTTCCTCGATAAAGCCTTCTCTTGAAGAAAAATACTCTACTGAATAGAATGCGATTGCATCGTTGTTATTTGTCTGAAGGTTTATCGCCTCTTCTAGTTGCGCATGGGTAAATACGGGAACCATAGAAGGAAGCCAATCCATAATCTCCCGTTCCATTCCATCAAGCTTTGCTTTTTCTTTCTCATCAAGGATAATTCCATATGCAATCTCTGGATAATTCTCTAATATTTTGAGACACTGTTCTACGCTAATCTGATCCTCTAGAATTGAATTCAGATATTTCTCACAGGTTTGATACTGAATGCCTGCATGATTAAAATATTCCATTACTCGTTTTGGAACATGAACATATCCATTTTGGGCTGCATGAATTTCATCGTCGATCATCGCGATTTTTGTAGCTATGCTCTCTTTTTTTGCTACATAAATACTTTCCTGCCCTTTCAGATAATTTACAAGATTTCCATTGAACATATCGGATTCTTCAAGTGTGTAGATTCCGCATAGATCTCTTAAGCATTTTTCAAGGTCCGCATATTTATCAAATTCCTTTTGTAATGCGATTTCCTCTGTTTCAAGAAGTAGTTTTCTTTGTTCGAGTACATTACTATCCGTCCAAATTTTCGCATTTCGTTCGGTAAGCTTTTTCATTCTAGCATCCTGTTTTTCTATGTCAGTCTGTAACCTTGCTTGTTTCTTGTCCATTTCAGCTTTATGTCGCCCAATCTCATCTGTTCGATAACAACCATCCAAGTATCTTACAACGTCGATGTTAAGCGCACTGATATCTTTTTCTGTCTCGTTGCATGCATTTTTAACCGCTTCCTCCGCTCGATCATACCCCGTTTTTTTCTGATCTTTAGATGCCTGTGCATTCTTCAACTCAATCTGAGCTTTTTCAATCTTATCCTGCAATTTTACATATTCTTCTTTTTCATTGGCTAACTCTTCTTTCACCTTCGGATAAAGTGTATGAATTACCTGCATAACTGAAAATCCCAGGTCATTTAACCGTTCAGCGGTGTCGTCATTTTCACTTTTGGCTTTCATCTCAATTTGAGTAGCTTTTAATTTACTTTCAAGATCACTTATTTCTTTATACAGATTTGAGCAGTTCAATAAGGCAATCCGTTTGCTAGTTTCCGCCAAAGACTCTTTATTTTCTTCCCTTTCGGCTTCAATCCTACCAAGATTAGCTTCTGCTTCCTCTTTTCTTTCTTTCGCTAGATAATACTCTTCCGAATGTTTTTCATAATCAATTTGATCCAATTCTTTTTGAGCATGTTCGATTGCGTATGCTAAAGATTTTAATGTTTCATCTATGGCTTCCTTCTTTCCAAATAAAGCATTCGAAAATGCCGTGAAATCCTGCAGTTTCTTTTCATAATCGTCATTTCTATTCCAAACATTATGAACCATGTCATTGATCTGCAGTAAAAGGGTCTGAAAGCATTGACATGCCTCTTTTTCACTGATTAAATCCTTCTGTTTATTATACGCTTTCGCGTGTTCAATCAGCATTGTAGAAAGAGAAGAATCCTCTCCTTTGACAGAAGATTGACCAAATTTACCTTCAATTGTAGGGATCAGCAACTGATTAATCAGCTGATCGGACTCCCGAAACTTTGAAAAAAACTCTGTCATTCCTCCTTCAACCGAATTCAATTCTTCAATAATATTTTTCCATTCTTCTTGTACAATTCCATACTCCGCTAATTTTTCCCTCCATTGCCTGTTATCATCTGAAACGTAATAATCCAGTAATCCATTACTTTTCTTAGCTATTTCTCTAATTTCATTAAAGGATGCTGCAACAAAATTCGGCCCAACTTTCTCGGAAAGGGGCAACTTAACGATATTATAGATGTTAGCGTAATCAGAATAATGACTGATAAACGTATAATACTTTACTGGTCTTCCTTTTG
>JAGOGN010000011.1 GCA_017996675.1 Lachnospiraceae bacterium
GGAGGGGTCCGAAAACCAATTTGAAATACTTTATTATCATCCTGATTCAGAAATAAACAGATTCGTGCCCCTGTTTTTTTATGTTTGAGAAGAATTCCATCCGAATTCAACCCCTCTAATCGCTGTGTCTGAATTATTTCATAAGCTGGTAACTGGTTCATATTAATCATGTCTATCCCCTTTCTAGTGTGAACACTTCTAGTTCTTAAAGTTCTATCTGTTTCATTCGAATATCCATATGCGGATAAGGAATCTCAATCTTGTTTCTATCAAAACTTAATTTCAGTGACTCAGTCAGTCTCCATTTCACTTCCAGATAATCTGATGTAGCAACCCACACTCTTGCTGTAAGTCTTACACCGCTTTCTTCTAGTCCATCTACAAATACTACTGCTTCTTCCTCTTGCAATCGTTTTTGTTCAGATAAAACGAGTTCTTCCATCACAGACTTTGCATGTAAAAGGTCTGCTTCATAAGAAATCAAGGTAGACAAATCTACTCTTCGTTTATCCATGGATGTCATATTTGTAATAATTCCATCTGATAATTTACCATTTGGAATTACGATCTTTCGATTGTCTGCTGTAACCAAAGATGTATAGAAAATGCGAATTTCCTTAACAACACCTTCTTCTTTCGTTTGTGTAACAATATAATCTCCAACCACGAATGGCTTCATGATCAAAATCAATACACCACCTGCAAAGTTTGCAAGACTTCCTTGCAGTGCCAGCCCAATTGCCAGCCCTGCTGATGCCAAAATTGCCGCCACTGAAGTAGCTGTAATTCCGAAGCGGGTCGCAATTAACATCAAAAGCAAAAAGTATAACCCAATCTTAGCGAGGGAATCTAAAAAGGTCTTGACTCCCGCATCTACTCCCGCTCTTTCCATTCCTCTTTTCAGGACTTTCCTGATCAGACGAATGATTTTAACTCCTATAAAATAGATTAAGAGCGAAAGTACAACTTTCACTCCAAAATCTAAAAGAGCAGGCACGGAATTCTCCAGATACTGTAAAAAAAGATTGGTCTTTTCTACCACTTTATCTGTACTCTCCATCGTACTTCCTCCAATATGCTATTATTGTGCTTTCTCAATTGCCGCAACTGCAGCTTTCTGCATTGGGATACGACAGTTCTTATTATTTCCGAATTCAACAATCAAAGTATCTTCCTGAATATCAATCAATGTTCCGTAGAAACCACTTGTAGTTAAAACAGTATCTCCCACTTCCATCGTTGACATCATTGCGTTCTTTCTCTTTGTTTCCTTCTGCTGTGGACGTACCATTAAAAAATACATTACTCCCACTAATAATACAATCCATACAACCATAGAGATTGTTTGAACATTTGCTGCTAAAATAGACATTCTATGCCCTCCTATATTTCTTCCTTAATCAGATTTAATCATCTACCATATATTCTACACAATGGACTGGTTTTCATCAAGTGAATTTATAAAAAAATAATAATTAACATCCTTTATTTTAAAACTCCTGTAGACATACGATCAATTTTATCTTTCTTATACTGCGTAAATCTTCCTTCATCTAAAGCATCTCGTATTTCACTCATCATTGTATTATAAAAATACAGATTATGAGTCACGCAAAGTCGCATTCCTAACATTTCTTTCGCTTTTAGCAAATGTCTGATATAGGCCCTGCTGTAATGCTTGCACACTGGACACTGACATCCTTCTTCGATTGGGCGAGGATCTGTTTCGAACTGCGCATTAAATAAGTTCAGTTTTCCAAAATTGGTATATACATGTCCATGACGTCCGTTTCTGGATGGATAGACACAGTCAAAAAAGTCAACACCACGCTCCACTGCTTCTAAAATATTCCAAGGAGTTCCTACTCCCATTAAATAGGTCGGTTTATCCTGTGGCAAATACGGAACAACTTCTTCTAAAATGTGATACATTTCTTCATGTGTTTCCCCAACAGCAAGTCCTCCGACTGCATAACCATCTAAATCAAATTCCCGAATCCTCTTTGCATGTTCAATGCGAAGGTCTTTATAAATTGCTCCCTGATTGATTCCAAAAAGCATTTGATCTTTATTAAGAGTATCTTCTAGCTGGTTTAGACGATTCATTTCGATTTTACATCTCTCTAGCCATCTGGTTGTCCGGTCAATGGAAGCTTGTACATATTCTTTTTCCGCAACCGAAGATGGGCACTCATCAAAAGCCATGGCAATGGTGGATGCCAGATTGGACTGAATCTGCATACTTTCTTCTGGCCCCATAAATATTTTATGTCCGTCAATGTGACTGTTGAAATAAACACCTTCTTCTTTTATTTTACGAAGTCCAGCCAAAGAAAATACTTGAAAACCTCCTGAATCAGTCAAAATAGGTTTATCCCAATTCATGAATTGATGCAGACCTCCCATTTGCTTTACAATCTTATCGCCTGGACGAAGATGTAAATGGTAGGTATTCGACAGTTCCACTTGGGTTCCAATTTCCTGCAAATCCATTGTGGATACAGCACCTTTTATTGCTGCAGCAGTTCCAACGTTCATAAAGACAGGGGTCTGAATCGTTCCATGAACAGTCGTAAGCTGTCCTCTCTTTGCCCGTCCTTCTGTTTTTAATAATTGATACATAGTTACTCCTTTTCAAAAAACAAATTGTCCTTTATTATATCATAATTCTTTACTTGACGAAAGTTACGATGTCCCTTTTTTTCTTTACTTTTTTCCTGCTCTATGCTTAAATGTACCTATCAAACAAAGGAGGTATAACCGATGTCAGGTTCTACTTTTGGACGTAATTTTACCGTTACCACCTGGGGCGAATCCCATGGTCCTTCCATTGGTGCAGTCATTGATGGCGCTCCAGCGGGATTACCATTATCAATCGAAGATATCATGCCCTTTATGAATCGACGCCGTCCAGGGCAAAGTCCCTATGCTACGCAAAGAAAGGAAACCGATGAGGTTCAAATTCTTTCCGGTGTCTATCAAGGGCTCACAACTGGTACCCCAATTTCACTCTTGATTTCCAATACTGATCAACAATCTCATGACTATCTTGATTTGCAATCCGCCTATCGGCCAGGTCATGCTGATTATACTTACGAAGCCAAATATGGCCACCGTGATCCCAATGGGGGTGGACGTTCATCTGGTCGTGAAACAGCTACAAGAGTTGCTGCTGGTGCAGTTGCTCAGAAAATATTACAACAACTTCAGATATCCATTCTTGGCTTTACGCGGGCAATTGGTCCGTTTTCATCTTCTGCAACTACAGTTAACGCCAACGAGATTCATCAAAATCCTCTCCGTATGCCAGAAGATGAAGCCTTTCCACAAGCCATTGCCTATTTAGAAGAATGTCAAAAGAAAAAAACTTCTGTTGGAAGCGTTGTGGAATGCCAGATTACTGGCTTACAAGCTGGTCTTGGTGAACCAGTGTTTCGAAAGTTAGAAGCCGTGCTCGCTCAAGCGATGATGTCAATTGGAGGTGTGCGTGCGTTCGAAATAGGTGACGGAATTCAAAGTTCTACCATGACTGGATGGGACTTTAACGATACACCCTCCGGTCGAACAGACCACTCCATTCAAAAAGAAACCAACCATTCCGGTGGAATTGCAGGAGGAATCAGCGAAGGTACACCCATTCATTTTCGGGTTTTCTTAAAGCCGACTCCTTCCATCGCGTTACCACAAAAAACTATTTCTCAGGATGGAACTCCTTGTGAAATTCAGATTAGTGGCAGACACGATCCCGTCCTTGCTCCACGCGTGGTTCCTGTCGTTGAAGCAATGGCAGCCATCGTAATAGTTGATTTTCTATTTGACCAGATGCACTCAAACATGAAGCAGCTGGAAGATTTTTATCATTCCTCTAATTCAAAAAACTGAATACAATTAGGAGTCTGAATTTCTAGTGGTTTTCCTTCCATCAGAAAATAATCGGCTCCTTTTTTAATGGAAAAAGTAACAATCTCATTTGACTCCTGATTCAAAACGATAAAATGTTCGCAGTCCGGTAAAAAAGATAAGGTTTTCGGATAACTTCCACTAATTTTCAAATTACAGATTTCTTCCAATAATCCAGTATCTTTGTTGATTTTAAAAACTGCTGCAGAGTTTGCTCCTGCATTACTGCAAATCATCATATCGCCTTGGGGACAAATTTTCATATCCGCTGCGCTACAATACTCGCCATCATCCTCTTCTACTGTGGAGATCGTCTGAATCAGTTCAAACTCCGGAACTTCCTGTTGCTTGCTGATGGAATAAACATCTACACAACGTTTCAATTCACATAATACATAGGCATACTGATAATCAACACTAAATCCAATCTTTCTTGGTGCAGAATCCAAATGTCCACGAATGATATTCATTTCCTCAAGTTTTCCTGTTTCATAATCAATTTCATAAATATAAACTCGGTCCAATCCAGAATCCACTGCACATAAAAATCGCTCATCCGGAGTGATTTTTAAACTACATACCTGAGGGTTTGCTCCTCTTTTTGCAACACCGATATTCAATCCTTTATGGTATATGGTATCTGTCACCATTCCTAACGAACCATCTTCATTCAGGCTGACAACAGTAACTGTTCCGTCGTAATGTCCTGCAATAAATAAATAATGGCCACTTTTGTCCGAGGTCAAATAACAGCCTCTCATTCCACCTGTCCATAATTCGTTTAATTTATCCAAGCTTCCATCTTTTTGAATGCGGTATGCTACAACGCCCTCATCCGCAATCGAATATAACACTCTTTTTGATCTGGAAATATTAAGATCCGATGGATTATGAACCGAAACAACTTCTCTTTCCGTTAATTGATTATTCTGTAGATCATAGATATGGATCCCTACTCCATGATCTCTTGTATATGTTCCAACATAAGCAACAAAACGTCTACTCATTTGCAACCGCCTCCTTTTCCTGTCTGCGAAGAATATCAAATTCTTCTAACTGCATTCCAAGATCAATCCATAACTGCTGTTGTGGATGTGGTGCACTTTCCATTTCCTGTCCATTCTCATCCATAATTTTTAATACTTTTACAACGATATTATCGCCGTTTGGTTTCATGACTTCAATTTCTTCTCCCACCCAGAATTTGTTTCTCTGCTCCAGTGAATAGTATCCATCCAAATTCCGATTTCCAACCATTCCTAAATAAGTATAACCCTTGAGGTAGGTATTCGAATCATAAATTTGTGTTGTCTCATCCGGTTTTCCAAAAAAGAATCCAGTTGTAAATTGGCGATAGGTACAATTCGAAATTTGCTCTCGATACCATGGTAAATGTTCTTCATAAAGTTGTGGTGAAATCACATAGTCGTCAATTGCTTTACGGTAGGTTCTTGCCACTGTTGCTACATACAGAGCCGTTTTCATTCGTCCTTCTATTTTAAAACTGTCGATTCCAGCTTCCATCATCTCTGGAACATGTTCGATCATACATAAATCTTTGGAATTAAAAATATAGGTTCCTCGTTCATTCTCATAAACTGGGAAATATTCACCTGGGCGTTTTTCTTCGACAACCGAATACTTCCATCTGCAAGGATGGGTACACGCACCTTGGTTTGCATCTCTGCCAGTAAAATAGTTGCTTAATAAACATCTTCCAGAATATGAAATACACATTGCTCCATGAATAAATGTTTCAATTTCCATTTCATCTGGAATCTGACTTCTGATTTCTTTAATTTCCTGTAACGATAATTCTCTGGCACTTACTACTCTTTTTGCCCCTAATTGATGCCAAAATAAATAGGTACCATAATTCGTATTGTTTGCCTGTGTGCTGATATGAATTTCCATATCTGGACACGCTCGTCTAGCGATCGCAAAAATACCTGGATCCGAAATAATGATGGCATCCGCTTTCATATCTTCCAGCTCTTTAAAATAGGCTTCTACTCCATCTAAATCCTGATTGTGAGCAAGGATGTTTGCAGTCACATAAACCTTTACCTGGTGTGCATGTGCGAATTCGATCCCTTCTCTCATTTCCTCGGGAGTGAAGTTTTTTGCTTTTGCACGTAGTCCAAATGCCTCTCCACCGATATATACTGCATCAGCTCCGTAAATAACGGCAATTTTCAAGACCTCTAAACTACTTGCCGGAACCAACAATTCTGTTTTTCTCATAATTTATCCTTTCACACCTTTTAAAGGTTCACATTTTGTAGAGATTGCCACACCATCACCTTGAAGCAATATGGTGGTGATCAAATCATCTCTGTGTGTGATTTCATGTAAATATGCTCGCATTCGTTTGTGAATGGTACGATTTCTTCTTGGGATTACATAGCGAGATTCTATAATATCCCCATCCTGCATCACATTATCTGACACCAGAATTCCACCGTTTTTCAGTAATGCCATCACCTGAGGCAAAAAATTCATGTACTGTCCCTTGGCTGCATCCATGAAAATAAAATCAAAGGATCCTTCTAAAGTTGGAAGAATCCTTTGAGCATCGCCTTCCATGAGCGTAATACGATCATTTTTATTTGCCAGCTCAAAATTACGTCTGGCAATTGGAATTCGTTTTTCATAATTTTCAATGGTGGTAATCTGGCAATCCACTGGATTCACCTCTTCCATAAAAAGAGCAGAAAATCCTATCGCCGTTCCAACTTCTAAAATTTTTGCAGGACAACTCAACTGAATCAGAAACCGTAACAAACTCTGAGTTTCCTTTCTTATAATCGGAACTCTAGTCTGAATGGCTTCTAATTCCAAATTTTCAAGGAATTCAGAGTTTCTTCGTTCTAAAGAATGAAGATAGGTTACATATCTTTCATCAACGATCATTCTCATCCTCCGAAACTGTGGACAATGTCTCCAGAATCGTATCTGGATCCATCGTCGTATTTACTTGATATAAACCTGGTTTGATTTTTCCGTAATAGTCAGAAACACGATATTGAATCTGGAATAAAAGGATATCACGAATCAATCCTTTTTCTTTCAGGACTTCGCCCAATGTCTTTCCGGTCATTCCTTCCGTAATCTGTACAGAAACATCTCTTCCATTTTCAGAATCAATTGGTTCTTCCGCAAAAATACGATATCCATAGTTGTATGCTGTTCGTCCGACAATGAGAATTCCAAACGTCAACAGAACAATCAATAGTATTGATAATGTAGTTTTCAAAATTTTCAATAAAATTTTGCTTGTTTTCATCTTAATTATCCACTTCCATTATAATTGGTATAATCATCGGCCTACGCTTTGTAGCTTTCCACACATATTCGCCTAAGGCATCTTTGATTACATTTTTTATTTTACTCCAGTCCGTTATTCCTTTCGCTTCACATTCAGCGACTTTCGTATCTAATACTCGTTGAGCTTCCACCATCAGAGTTTCTGCTTCACGAACATAAACGAATCCTCTAGATACAATGTCTGGCCCAGAAAGAATTCTTCCTGTACCTTCTTCTAGCGTAAGGACAACAATCATAATTCCATCTTCAGCAAGCTTTTGACGATCTCGTAAAACGATATTACCAACATCTCCAACGCCTAGACCATCAACTAAAACGTCTCCACAAGGTACTTTTCCAGTTACTTTTGCTTCTTCCTCCGAAACTTCTAAAACATCTCCAGAATTTAAAACAAATACGTTTTCAGATGGGATTCCCATTTCTTCCGCTAATAACGACTGTGCGACTCTGTGTCTGAGTTCCCCATGAATTGGAATGGCATACTTTGGTCTGACAAGAGAATAAATTAACTTAATTTCTTCTCTGCAGGCATGTCCAGAAACATGAGCATCCTGAAAAATAACCTCTGCACCTTTACGATAAAGCTCATTTATGACTTTCGATACTGCTTTTTCATTTCCAGGAATTGGGTTGGAACTAAAAATTACCAAGTCCCCTGGTCGAATTGTAACTTTTTTATGGATATTTGCCGCCATACGTGACAGCGCAGCCATGGATTCCCCTTGGCTACCCGTTGTTATAATGACTGTCTTTTTCCCTGGATAATTTTTAACCTGGTCACTCTCAATCAAAGTATTCTCGGGTATATTCAAGTATCCAAGTTCCGAAGCGGTTGCAATAATATTCACCATACTTCTGCCTTCAACCATTACTTTTCTTCCAAATTTATTTGCAGAATTAATAATCTGCTGAACACGGTCTACATTTGATGCAAAAGTAGCAACGATAATTCTCTTTTCAATATTATCTGCAAAAATATGATCAAAGGTACGTCCTACTGATTTTTCAGATTGTGTAAATCCATCGCGTTCCGCATTTGTAGAATCACACATCAATGCAAGCACACCTTTTTTTCCTAATTCACCGAATCTTTGTAAATCAATTGCATCGCCAAATACTGGTGTGTAGTCCACTTTAAAGTCACCCGTATGAACCACGATTCCTGCTGGTGAATAAATCGCCAGTGCAGATGCGTCCGCAATACTATGGTTAGTCTTTATAAATTCAACACGAAAACATCCTAAATTCACAGACTGACCATGCTTGATCACTTTACGTTTTACATTCTTTGTCAGATTATGTTCATCTAATTTCCTGTCAATTAATCCTATTGTTAATTTTGTTGCATAAATTGGTACATTAACATCCCTTAAAATATAAGGGAGTGCGCCGATATGATCCTCATGTCCATGTGTAATAAAAAATCCCTTTACTCTGCTGAGATTATCTTTTAAATAGGTTACATCTGGGATTACCAAGTCAATTCCATACATCTCGTCTTCTGGAAATGATAATCCGCAGTCCACGATAATTATACTGTCTTCGTATTCAAAGGCAGTAATGTTCATTCCGATTTGTTCTAGTCCGCCCAAAGGAATGATTTTCAAGTTCGATTTTGTCTCTTTTTTCAAAAAAGCACCTCCATTTTTCTACATCGAAAAATCAACGTCTTCCAGAAGTTCCGCAAAAATCTTTGCCAGACCATCCAGTACGTTGTCATCTTCGACCATTTCGTAAACGAGTTCATCATCCTGACCGTTTACCTGTTTTAATATAAATGCATCTGAGTCTCCCTCTTCTTCCTCTGTTACCAACAAAAACGTATTTCCATTGATCTGAGTTTGCTCTAACACATAAAATTCTAAGTCTTCATTCAATTCTTCATCGTGAAATTTCACTGTTTCCACTTATTTTACCTCTTCTTCCTTTGATCCGTACTCTAAATAACCCTGCAAAATAAAGACTGCAGCCAATTTATCTACATATTTCTTACGATCCTGCCTGCGCACTCCACACTCGATTAGAACCTGATCTGCTTCCACCGTTGTAAGTCTCTCATCCCATAAAATAACTGGCAGACCACATCTTCTTTCTAACATTGTTTTAAACTCGCGAGTCTTTTCACAACGCTCGCCTTCTGTATCGTTCATGTTTTTAGGCAATCCCAAAACAATTGTATCCACTTCATATTCCCGAATCAGTTCTTCAATACGAGCTAATGTCTGGCGTAGTTTGTCTTCGTATTTTCGGCGTACGATCTCAACCCCCTGTGCTGTGATAAGCAAGGAGTCACTTACTGCTACACCAACTGTCTTGGACCCAAAGTCCAATCCCATAATTCGCATGTTGTTCCTCATTTCTTTAAATTATGACTGATGTATCCTTTTAATAATTCTTCCACAATTTCATCTCGTTCAACCTTCATAATCAGACTACGTGCGTTATTATGACTTGTAATATAAGTCGGATCTCCACTCATCACGTATCCTACAATCTGATTAATAGGATTGTATCCCTTTTCTAATAACGCTTCATAAACGATTCGAATGATATCATGAACCTGCAATTTCGCCTCTTTTTCAACTTTAAAATATTGTGTATTATCTAAATTGCCCATATCACACATCCCTCTTTTTTATGTTTCATGCCTCTACATCTATTCTAATATAAAATGACTGAAAATTCAACCGATACCACAAGGTTCTCTTAAAAAAGAAGGATATCGTCTGTTAAAAATCCTGTAATGACGCCTTTGCAGTACTGATTTGAATAGTCTTTGTCCGCAGGAATTCCTACCTTCACATACTCTTTTGTGTAGCCAACATAATAATTTTTTTCATCCACTGCAACCATTTCTTCCATGAGAACTTCTAATTCTTTCCCTACCCAGCTCTTCATATACTCATTTTTCAATACATGAACCACTTTTGAAAGTTGATTACTTCGATATGTTTTCTCTTTTTCTTCGATTTGGCCATCCATTTTTGCCGCTACAGTTCCCTGGCGCTTTGAGTATTTAAATAAATGAACTTCATAAAAACGAATCTTTTCAATAAAGTTTCTAGTTTGCTCAAATTCTTCCACAGTTTCCTGCGGAAATCCTACAATCACATCCGTAGTAATGGCTGGATTGTTGAAAAATTTCCGTAAAATCTGACAACTTTTTTCATATTCGCTTGTGGTGTAAGTTCTGTTCATTCGTTTCAATGTACTATCTGCTCCACTTTGTAGAGATAAATGAAAATGTGGACAAATCTGAGGTATTTTTGAAAGTTTTTCTGCAAATGTTTCGTCCACAATACGAGGTTCTAACGAACCTAGCCTGATTCTGCGCACTCCCTCCACTTTCGATACTTTTTCAATCAAATTTACAAGGTTGTCCCCCACTTCAATACCATATGAACTCAAATGTATGCCTGTTAAAACCACTTCCGTAATTCCCTTTTGCGTTAAACCACGGATTTCTTCACAAACATCTTCTAATTTCCTACTGCGAACTCTTCCTCTGGCATACGGGATAATACAGTAAGAACAAAACTGATTACACCCATCCTGAACCTTAACGAATGCCCGTGTATGTTCAACGGAATCTAAAATCCAGAGTTCTTCAAAATCTGTCTCTTTTGAAAGGGAAATCAATTCCTCTTTTTTGACGGAGTCCATTAAAAATGCATTTAAAACCTGAATCAATTTACCTTTTTGATTATTTCCAAGAATAATATCAATATCCGAATCGACTTCGGCCTGCTCTGTGCTGGTTTGAACATAGCATCCTGCAGCAATTACGATACTTTCCGGATTATTTTTTTTTGCACGGTGAATCATCTGTCTGGATTTACGGTCCGCAATATTGGTAACCGAACAGGTATTAATCACGTATACATCTGCCTTTTCGTGAAAATTAACGATCTCATACCCTGCCTCTATCAGCATTTGCTCCATACTTTCCGTTTCATATGCATTCACCTTACATCCCAGATTCTGCAGTGCCGCTTTCTTCATTTTAACTCTCCATCTCTTTCTTCTATCTTGACATTTTTTCACAAAAAAGATATGATTATTTTGTAAAAAACAACGAACCAATAACAAGGAGGCAACAATATGCAAACAGTTCAAATTTCTTTAAATTCCATCGACAAAGTAAAATCTTTTGTAAATGAAATTGCGCAGTTTGATTATGATTTTGATCTGATTTCAGGTCGCTATGTCATCGATGCCAAATCCATAATGGGAATTTTCAGCCTCGATTTATCAAAGCCAATCACACTAAATGTTCATACCGATCAGACTGAAGAAGTATTTGAAAAATTAGCTCCATACTTAATTTAACTTGTCCCACGTATTGAAAAAGGCCTTACGGCCTTTTTTTTTGCCTTTTTTATGCTTTTACCTGTACCACTTCTACAGTATCAATTGCACGTTTCACCATTTCATCGATTTTTTCTTCCAGTTTTCTTTCCGAGCGTTTGATAATATTCATATTTGGTTTTGTAACTGGATGTTTTGCAACAAAGATGGTGCAACAGTCTTCGAACGGTAAAATTGAAGTTTCATAAGTTTCAATTTGTTCCGCAATCTTTATAATATCAGTTTTATCAAATCCAATTAAAGGTCGATAAACTGGCATAGTACATACTTCGTTTGTTGCTGCAAGAGACTGCATGGTCTGACTTGCAACCTGTCCAATGCTCTCTCCTGTAATCAGTCCTAACGATTTTCCTTCATTTGCAAACTCTTCTGCAATCTTCATCATATAACGACGCATAATGATCGTCAGCTCTTCATGAGGGCACTGTTCATAGATGTACAACTGAATTTCTGTAAAATTCACAACATTTAAGCGAATTGGTCCACTGTACCTTGCCACGATTTTTGCCAGATCTATCACTTTTTGCTTTGCTCTCTCACTGGTATAAGGTGGAGCGTGAAAATAAGTTGCTTCCAAAGTAACTCCTCTTTTTGCAATCATATACCCAGCAACTGGGCTATCGATTCCGCCAGATAAAAGAAGCATTGCTTTTCCATTCGTTCCCACAGGCATTCCACCCGGTCCAGGAATAATCACTGAATAGATATTAATTTTATTTCTGATTTCAATATGAACCCTTACTTTGGGATGATGTACATCTACTTTCACTTTCGGGAACGCATTAAGCACGCCTTCTCCAATTGCTACGTTAATATCCATGGATGTCATTGGATAATTTTTTCTTGCACGTCTCGCATCCACTTTAAATGTAAATTCTTCTGAATATTCACTTTTCAAGTGCGCAATTACATCTTCAAGAAGCTTATCATATCCCTGATCTTCCACCTGGATCAGTGGACAGACTCCTACAATTCCAAACACACGCGTCAGTGATTGTACGGTATGATCATAATCATAATCTGATAATGCTTCTACATAGATTCTTCCCTGTTCTTTGCTCACTTTAAATGAACCTTCGACGGATTCTAATGCAAACCGAATCTGTTCCACTAATGCGTCTTCAAACAAATAACGATTCTTTCCTTTAATTCCTATTTCTCCATATTTTATTAAAAATGCCTGATACATGCGGGTTCCCCTCTTTCTTATTTCCTGGTGAATTTTCTAAGCATTGGAACAATATCCTTCAATATCTCAATAACCTGATTCACACAATCTGTTGTTGTTTGCGTCCCCATGCTAAAACGAATGGTTGTGGTTAGTTGCTCTTTTGTGGCTTTGATTGCTTTTAGGACCGGACTGATTTGTGGTTTATTAGAAGCGCAAGCACTACCTGCTGAAACATAAACGCCTTTTTCTTCGAGTGCGTGCAGCAATACTTCACTGCGAATGCCTTCAAACGAAACACTTAATATATAGGGACTTCTACTCTCTAGGGCACCGTGAATATGTACTCCATCCAGTTCCTTTAATCCCTCTAGCAATTGCGTTTGTCGCTCCATCATGTTCTGGTAATTCGCTTGCAAATTAGCAGTTGCTTTGGTCGCTGCAGCTCCAATTCCAACAATACCAGGAACATTTTCAGTTCCACTTCGAAGCTGACGTTGTTGTCCACCGCCAAAAATTATAGGTTGAATTTTCACGCGCTCATTAACATACAAAAATCCAATCCCTTTCGGTCCATATATTTTATGTCCACTTACACTCAGTAAATCAATTCCCATTTTTTTCGGATAAAGTTCCAGTTTACCGTAAGACTGAATGGCATCCACATGAAAACAAATATCCGGATGAAACTGATGTGTCATTTTTGCAGCTTCTTCGATTGGCTGAATGCTTCCGATTTCATTATTTACATGCATCATGGATACAAGAATCGTTTCTGGTTTCAAAGAATCTCTTAACTGATCCAACAAAACGACTCCGTGCTCGTCCACATCCAGGTATGTTACTTCGAATCCTTCTTCCTTCAATGCTTTCATTGAAGAAAGAATTGCAGGATGTTCAATTTTGGTCGTAATTAAATGATTGCCTCTTCTGCGGTTTCTACGTGCAACACCAAAAAGAGCAAGATTATCGCTCTCCGTTCCACCTGATGTAAAGATAATTTCTTTCTCATTCACGCGTAATGTTTTTGCAATTGCAGATGTCGCCGTTTTAATTGCCACTTCAGCCAGCATCCCTTTTTGATGTAAAGAAGATGGATTGCCAAATTCAACATTAAAAAAACGATTCATTTCTTCCAAAACTGCTCTGTCACAAGGTGTTGTGGCAGAATAATCAAAATATAGTTCCTGCATGTGTTCTCACTTTCTAGATTTTATTCTCAATTTCAGCTGCCTGTTCAAACTGCATCATAATTAAGCCGACCATGAAAATTGCAGCTGTTTCTGTACGTAATATTCGATGACCCAAAGATACTTTTTTAATATGATCAGAAAGTCTTTCCACTTCTTTTTTAGAAAATCCGCCTTCTGGTCCAATGAAAATTCCGATTTTATCAGAGGTTCCGATTTCGTTTAAAAAGCAATTTGTTCCCGTCACTCCCTGTTCATTTTCATAAGGAAGGCATACATGATTTAGCGTCTTTGAATATTCGATTGCTTCCTGAAAGCTCATTACAGAATGAATTTCTGGAATGATACTCCGCTTTGACTGTTTGGCGGCATTCAAACTAATCGCCTGCCAACGTTGTATTTTCCCAGATGCTTTTTTATCATCCAACTTTACAACACTATGCTCCATTGCAACCGGAATAATTTCTGTTACACCTAATTCAACTGCCTTTTGAATGATCCATTCCATCTTATCGCTTTTTGGTAATCCTTGAAATAAGACAATTGATCCATTTATTTCACCAAAATCAGACTCTGCATTTAGGATCTTACCTACTGCACAGTCTGTTTCGTAATGATCTAGCTCACATAAATAACTTTTTTTCGTACCGTCCAACAAACTAACCCGAAATACTTCAGCTTCCTTTAATCGGATGACCTGACTCATATGATGAAAATCTTCACCATAAATTCGTACCTCTTGCTCCGTCTGGTTTTCCTGTTTAACAAAAAATTGAAACATGTTATCCTACTTTCTTACTGTAATACCTACCCATTCACCTTGATGATTGATTTCAACAATCGAAAATCCAGCTTCAATCAAAGCCTTCTTAACTGGTTCCTCTTTAAAATCAATGATTCCACTCGTGATAAAATATCCATCTTCTTTTAGTAACTCATAAACGATAGGTGCTAGAGGGATGATTACATCCGCTAAAATATTAGCAACCGCAATATCATACTGGATTGCACCCACCATATCTTTAATTTTAGAATCTGTAATTATATTTCCACAGTAAAAGTGATAGGTCGTTTGATCAATATGATTTCGTTTCATATTCTCTCTACATGATTCCATGCAAACTGGATCAATGTCTGTTCCCATCACATGTGCTGCTTTCGATTTCAAACCTACAATTGACAAAATTCCACTTCCAGTTCCTAGGTCCAACATTTGGTCATTTGGTTTGATATATTTCTTCAAACTGCGAATACACAATTGAGTGGTTTCATGCTGTCCTGTTCCAAAAGATGTTCCTGGATCGATTTCAATCACCATATTAGCGCTTGTATAAGGATCAACTTCTTCCCATGATGGCTTAATCAAAATATCATCCACTAAAAATGGTTTGAAAAATTCTTTCCATTTATGCAACCAGTCATCATCATTGGTCAACTCACAACTAATTGTACCTGCACCAATCTCAACAAATTCAGATACTTCCTTCATCCCTTCCTGGATATTTAAAAGGATTGAATCCAGATCTTCTCTTTCTGCTTCGAGAAAAAATCTAAGATAAGCATCACCTTCATCTGCAGGAAGACTTGGTTCAATATCGATGTACATCAATTCTTTTTCTTGTTTTGTAAGTGGTATATTATCAAGAATTTCTACACCCTCTACACCATTTTCCATTAACATTGCACACATGAGCTCTTCCGCTACAGTTGTGGTTTTTATTGTATATTCGTTCCAGTTCATTTCATACTCCTTTTAAAATTACGATAATATCTCATAATGAGATTACCGTTTTTACCAGCACTTGTCAAGAAAAAGCAGTGTTTGTCTCCAAACACCGCCTCATTTACAGCCTTTGCTGCAATTCTTCATATTGTTTATTGATTTCCTGAATCGCAAGCGTATCGCCTGCAAGATTATCCGGATGATAAATTTTAATCAAATCCTTATATCTTTTTTTGAGAGTTAACACATTCGAGATTCCACGAAAGAAAAAGCAGGGTATATCCTGAGAGTTCTGCGTCTGAAACGACTGCTGTTTTATTTCCTCTCTTTTCTGAGCAAGGTCCTGAATTTCTACTTCTAAAATCTTCCATTTCTGTTCAAAAAGTCTTTCCTGTTTCGATATCCATTCTTCACTCATCTTTTTCTCTAATAAAAAGTCCCGTTTCGCACTTTCCAGTTCCATCTGTTCGTATTTTAATTGTCGTTGGGCTTTTCGCAGGTCATCCTTTTCCTGATTTAATTCGCCTGCGCCTTGGTATAACCAGGCACATACTGGTGCATCATTCCCTTTGTTTGCTAAGAATGACTGATTCATACACTCACCTCACGCTCTATACTTTTCACTATATCTTGTTTATATCTGTCCAATTACAAAAAAAGTATACAACATATGGTTATAAAAATCAATCCTTAAAAAACCCTTTTTTCTTATGACGACCACTTGCTTTATCAGCTTCCGTCTTTTCTCCACTTGTTTCATTTGCTTGTGCTAAGGAGTTTCCCGTCACTTCATCAAACTTTTTCAAGAATTCTTTTGCTTCATTCGTTAATCCAGTTGGCACCTGAATAATCAGAGTAACATAGTGATCTCCCCTGATTGAACTGTTCCTTAAGGATGGCACACCTTTTCCTTTGAGACGAATTCTGGTATCCGTCTGTGTTCCGGCTTTAATTTCAGAAACAACTGATCCGTCTACTGTTGCAATCTTGACCTCTCCGCCTAAAGCAGCCTGTGCATAGGAAATTGGCACTGTCGAATAAATATTAGCATCCTGTCTTTGGAAAACAGGATGACGAGACACAGCCACTTCAACTAACAAGTCTCCTCTTGGTCCGCCATTTAATCCTGGTTCGCCTTTGTCTCTGATTCGAATACTTTGTCCATTATCAATACCCGCTGGAATAGATACCTGAATCTTCTTTTTAGAAGAAATATAACCCGTACCACGACAATCTGGGCATTTTTCTTTTACAATTTTACCACTTCCATTACAGTCTGGACAAATCTGAACGTTTTGTACTGTTCCAAAAAGTGATTGTTGGGTATACATCACTTTTCCTTTTCCGCCACATTTTGGACAGGATTCTGGTGCGCTTCCAGGTTTTGCTCCTGTTCCATGACAAGTATTACACTCATCTTTCAGGATCATTTCTAACTCTTTTTCACAACCAAAAACAGCCTCTTCAAAGGTTATCCTTACAGAGGTTCTTAAATTGGCACCCTTCATTGGTCCATTGCTATTTCTACGACGGGAACCGCCACCAAACAAATCACCAAATATATCACCAAATATATCTGAAAAATCCATGCCGTTAAAATCAAAACCACCAGCACCGCCAGCGCCGCCCTCAAAGGCGGCGTGGCCGAACTGGTCATATTGTCTTCTTTTATCGGCATCACTTAAAATAGCATATGCTTCCGAGGCTTCTTTAAATTTCACTTCTGCCTCATGATCACCTGGATTCATATCCGGATGATACTTCTTGGCTAGTTGGCGGTATGCTTTTTTAATTTCAGCATCATCCGCACTTTTACTTATGCCAAGAACTTCATAATAATCTCTTTTTTGTTCAGCCATTTTTCCGTTTCCTACTCTTATACTTCTTTATAGTCTGCATCTACAACATCATCATCTGGTTGAGCAGAACCTGTCTGGTTTGCTCCACCCATATCTGGGCCTGCGCCTTGTGCTGACTGTGCGTTTGCATATACTTTTTCGAAAACTTTTTGTGCGCTTTCCATTAATTTCTCTTTTGCAGCTTTCATTTCAGCTACCTGGTCTTCTGACATTTCATCTGCATTTGGATGAGCTT
>JAGOGN010000012.1 GCA_017996675.1 Lachnospiraceae bacterium
TCCCATGAAGGACTATTTTGTGTAAAAATCGAAGGGGAAATATATCGTAATGGTTTATTCGAAATACGCAAAAAATCTTGCAGGATCCAGCCTCCTTGCCATCTGGACGCAACACTAAAATAGGCAAGAATATCCTTGCCAATAAAATGCTTATACAAATCAGGCAAATATCCGCTAAATGAAAAAGGTATTCCATGCTCATAAAACTGACCGGCCAAAAAACTTCCGCTAGCGTGGTTGCGAAATAACACTGCTTCATTCACCAGTTCAAATCCCGATTCCATTTTCTTTTTTAAATTTGTGATCATCCATTGGGACTGTTGGGTCTCATCTTCTACTTTGTGAATATGAACACCATTATCTAATTTTTCTTTCTGTCCAGCGATTTTCTTGGTGTAGCGCATCTGATTTTGTTTAATTACTCTTTGGGAAAGAGTCAGAATCGAAAAACTACTACGATAATTTTCTTCCAGATGAATTCTGATTGCAGTTGGATAATATTGATTAAAATCCAACATAATGCGAGGAGATGCTCCTCTGAATTCATAAATCGACTGATCTTCATCTCCTACTGCAACCAGGTTTTGAGTGGAACCAACCAGTAAATTTAAAATTTGAAATGAAATTTCATTAATATCCTGGAATTCGTCAATCATAAAGTAGTGAAAACGCTCTTGCAACTTGGCTAAAGCAGATTTCTCACTAGTTAAAAGCTTCAGACACATCTCTTCCATGTCATGAAAATCAATTTTATGATTGTATTGTTTGACTTTTTCGTAAAATAACAGCATGGATTCTGCTTCTTTTTTACTTAAGAATTCAGGAACATAGTTTTCCAAGGAGACATTTTTCGAATTAAAGTGTTCAATTTCATCTACACATTTGCTGATTTCTTCCTCTTGCATCCCTAAATCCGTACTTCCATCTTCAAAATGTCCTTTATAATAGCGCTTTCTCCACTGCACCAAAATCGAATATTTTTCCTGCTCATTTAGTACATCTTCTTTGTTTACCTGACCAAATTCCCGAAGAATACGAAAAAACAAACTATGAAAAGTCGAAAAATATACTCGTGTAGTACGCAAATGACTTTCTTTCATAAATCGTTCTTTCATTTCTTTTGCGGAAGCACGTGAAAAAGACACTACCAAAATCGTTTCCGGTAGTATCTTCTTCGTTTCAATCAGGTATTTGGTTCGTTCTGTGATTACTCTTGTCTTTCCAGATCCAGGACCTGCAAGGACAAGCAAAGGACCGTTCACATGTGTAACGGCCTTTTGCTGCGAAGCATTTAATTGCATCAAAGCTTCCTTCCTATCTAACCTCTTACAGGCTTATTGATTCAGTAATTCAATTGCTTTACGAATTCGAAGAACACTTTCTTCTTTTCCAAGGATTTCCATTAATTCTGTCGCACCACCCGGTGTCATCGCTTTTCCGGAAACTGCAGTACGAATTGGCCACATTACATAACCATTTTTATATTCTTTTGTTGCAACAAAATCACTGAGCATGCCATATAAAGCATCATTGGAATAATCTTCCCAATTTTCTAATAATGGCAGGATTTGAGTTAAGACTTCCAACGAGGATTCTTTCGATGTTTTCATTTTTTTATGGCAATACATTTCCAAATCGTATACTGGCAGTTCCTGGAAGAAATCAATATGATCTTTTATGTCTGTAAAGACTTCAATTCTAGTTTGAACCATTGCAGCAATTTTATTCAAGTCTAAATCTTTGGTAATCGTTTCTTTCAAGTAAGGCAACGCCATCTCGTAAAAACGCTCAAAAGGAAGAGCTTTTATATATTCACCGTTCATCCACTTTAATTTTCCGTAGTCAAAAACCGCAGGCGCTTTATTAATTCTGTGATAATCAAACGCTTCAATTAATTCCTGCAAAGAGAAGATTTCCTGATTTCCTTCTGGACTCCATCCAAGAAAGGCTACAAAGTTGATAATTGCTTCAGTCAAGAATCCCTGCTCTTTTAAATCTTCAAAAGAGGAATGACCGCTTCTTTTACTTAATTTCTGATGTTCTTCATTGGTAATGAGTGGGCAGTGAATATAAACCGGAACTTCCCAGCCAAATGCTTCATATAAACGATTATATTTGGGTGAGGAAGATAAATACTCATTTCCTCTAACCACATGTGTGATTCCCATTAAATGGTCATCCACAACATTTGCAAAATTGTAGGTTGGATATCCATCCGATTTAATCAAAACCATATCGTCTAATTCAATATTTTGAACGGTAATCTCACCATAAATTTCATCTTTAAATGTGGTTGTTCCTGTATTTGGATTGTTCTGTCTGATTACATAAGGCATCCCTTTTTCCAGATTCGCTTTCACTTCCTCATCCGATAGCGTCAGACAATGTTTATCATAAGATAAAATTTCTTTATCGCCAACGGTTTGTTTTAAGCCTTCCAGTCTTTCTTTTGTACAAAAACAGTAATAAGCCTCTTTCTTTTCTACCAGCATCTGAGCATATTTCAAATACAATCCCTGGGCCTGTCTTTCACTTTGCACATAAGGTCCAACACCACCATCTTTATCTGGACCTTCATCATGAACAAGTCCAGTCTCCTTCATAGTACGATAAATAATATCCAAAGCTCCTTCTACAAAACGCTCCTGATCTGTATCTTCAATTCGTAATATAAAATCACCATCTGAATGTTTTGCGATTAAAAACTCATATAGTGCTGTTCTTAAATTCCCCACATGCATTCTTCCCGTTGGGCTTGGTGCAAATCTTGTTCTTACTTTACTCATCACTATTCTCCTCATCATCGGCCCAGGCTATGGCACATCGTACTGCCCTCTTCCAGCCCTGAATTTTTTTCTTTCTAATTTCTTTTAACATTCCAGGCGCAAAAGTTGCACCCAATTGCCAATTTTCCTGTATTTCTTCTTTTGAATTCCAGTATCCACAAGCTAATCCGGCTAAATAGGCCGCACCTAATGCGGTTGTTTCAATACATTCCGGTCTATAGACACAAGAATCAATAATATCAGACTGAAATTGCATTAAAAAGTCATTGGCACTGGCTCCTCCATCCACTTTCAAATGCATCAGTGACTGATTCGCATCTTCTTCCATCGCACGCAATACTTCCATGGTCTGATACGCAATGGCTTCCACTGTTGCCCGAATAAAATGTTCTTTCTGACAACCTCTTGTTAGTCCAAAAATCGTACCTCTTGCATAAGGATTCCAATAAGGTGCTCCAATACCTGTAAAAGCAGGAACTACATAGACCCCATCTGTATCATCAATTGCTTCGCAGTAATCCAAAGACTGTGCAGCAGATTTTATCATTCGCATACCGTCTCTTAACCACTGAATGGCTGATCCGGCAACAAAAACGCTTCCTTCTAGTGCATATTCTACTTCATTTCCTACACTTGCAGCAATTGTTGTAAGCAAACCATGTTTAGACTCAATTGCCTGATTTCCAGTATTCATAAGCAAAAAACAGCCTGTTCCATAGGTATTTTTAACTTCGCCCGGTTGAAAACAACATTGACCAAATAAAGCCGCCTGTTGATCTCCCGCAATTCCTCCAATTGGAATTGCTCCACCAAAAACATGTTCATCCGTAAATCCATATCGATAACTGGATGGCATCACCTGTGGAAGCATTGATTCCGGTATTCCAAAATAATCCAGTAATTCTTTATCCCAGCACAAGCGATGAATGTCAAATAACATCGTTCTGGATGCATTCGTATAGTCAGTAACATGCAGTCTGCCTTTGGTTAAGTTATACATCAGCCAGCTATCAATGGTACCAAATAACAAATGACCATCTATCGCATTTTGTCTTGCACCTTCCACATGATCCAAAATCCATTTTATTTTCGTAGCAGAAAAATATGCATCAGGAATCAATCCTGTCTTTTCGCGAATGGTCTGATACATTCCATTTTCTTTCATGACTTCAATTTGATCTGCAGTTCTTCGACATTGCCATACAATAGCATTATACACCGGTTCACCTGTTCGCTTGTCCCAAACCACCGTAGTCTCACGCTGATTGGTAATTCCAATGCTGGCAATCTGTTCTGTCTGAATTCCTAATGTTACCATCGCTTCCACTGATACAGCAAGTTGAGCAGCCCAGATTTCTTTGGGATTATGTTCGACCCATCCTGGCTGTGGATAAATCTGTTCAAATTCCTTCTGTGCTTTACTTACAATATGTCCTGCGTGATCAAAAACTATACATCTCGAACTGGTCGTCCCCTGATCCAGTGCCATTACATAATCCTGCATAATAAAAATCCCCTTTTCAAAATTTAATTGAGGTTCCAAAAAAAACCAGCAGGGTCGGAATTTTCTTTATCGAGAAAAAGAGGCCGCCCTGTCATTTGGCCTCTCAACTTCATCTCCCAATCTCCATAGTTGTTTCCAATACTAAAATATTATGATTTTATCAAGGTTTTGTCAAGTTTTCTGGAGCGTTAAATAATTAACCCATGAATAAACATTCATTATTTCAGGATGACTTTCCAAAATTTTCAGGTGATTAATTGATATCTTGTATATTTATAACCCTTATTTTCATTTTTGTAGGTGTTTACTAAAAAAAAGCCTTTTTTTTCTAACTTTCTCTCTGTTCCCAAATGCTTATATTCGTTGACAGTACACGTTTCCTACGCTAAAATCATACATGGTGACAAGGAGGAATAAGATGAATACAAAAACAGTGGTCAACCACTTTAATCAGGAAATATATACACAGAAAGATGCGCCGCTTTGCGATGCACTAGATCGTTTTTGCAAAAAACCGATTACGCCCTTTGATGTTCCAGGACATAAACGTGGAAAAGGGAACCCAGAACTTGTAGAATTTCTAGGAGAGAAAGCACTCTCAAGAGATATAAATTCTTTAGCTGAAATGGACAATTTAAACCATGCCGATGGTGTTATTCTTGCTGCGCAAGAACTGATGGCTGATGCATATGGTGCGTCCGATGCATTTTTTACAGTAAACGGTACTACAATTGGAATTCAGGTCATGCTCCATTGCGCTTGTAATCCTGGGGATAAAGTTCTATTGCCAAGAAACATCCATAAAAGTGCAATGAATGCTCTCATTATGGGTGGATTTGAACCAGTCTATATGCAGGCAGAGGTATCAGAAGAATTTGGCTTTGTAACAGGTGTTACATTTGACACCGTTATGAAAGCAATTCAAGAAAATCCTGATGCTAAGGCAGTATTTATTATCAACCCTACTTACTATGGTGTATGTTCCCAGTTAAAAGAAATCATTGAATATGCACATGCTCATCAGATTGCAGTTCTTTGTGATGAAGCACATGGTTCACATTTTTGTTTTAACGACGAACTGCCACCTTCCGGAATGCAGCTTGGTGCAGATATGGCTGCTACTAGCGTACATAAAACAGGAGGTGCATTAACACAAGCGTCTGCCCTACTTTTGAATGAAGGTTTGATTTCCAAAGAGCGCGTTTTAGAAACACTTGGCTTGTTTCACACGACTTCTCCATCCTACTTGCTCATGTCCAGTTTAGATATGGCACGTAGAAACCTTGCAATAAGAGGAAAAGAAACTTTTGATCAGATCCTTTTTGAAGTACGACAGGCAAGAATTCAATTAAATGAAATTCCAGGTTTGTTATGTCTGGGAAAGAATCACATTGGAAATCCTGGTATTTATAACTTTGATGAAACCAAATTAACAATTAATGTAACTGGCTTAGGTCTGACAGGTTTTCAGGTCTATGATTTGATGTTTAGCGATTATCAGATTCAGTTAGAATTAGCAGATGTTTATAACATTCTTGCAATCGTGAATTTAGGAGACGATCATGAAAGCATTGAGCGACTGGTCTTCGCATTTAAAGATTTATCAAAACGCTTTTTTGGAAAAAAGGAACAGATTGCCACTTATCCAATTCCACTCCACAATCCAGAATTAAAGAAGAATCCAAGAGACGCCTATTATAGTGTCAAAGAATATGTTCCAATTATGGACTGTGTAGGACGTACAATGGCAGAATCCATTATGGTTTACCCTCCTGGGATTCCAATTCTCGCTCCTGGTGAAACCGTCACAAAAGAAATCATTGATTATCTACTGATGCTGAAAGAACAGGATTCCAAGTTTACCGATTTACATGATCCAACCTTAAAGACAATGCTTGTAGTAAAATAAAAAATCAGCCCTGAAAGAATATACAAATCTTTCAGGGCTGTACTTTTACTGTTCTACTGTACTATTTTTAAGTATCTGATCTAAAATCCGATGAGCAACCTGCTCTTTGTCCATTAATGGTAATTGTACCTGGTCTGTTTTTGTCAAAATAGTTACAATGTTCGTATCTACTCCAAACCCTGCACCTTCTTCACGCAGACTATTGGCTACAATCATATCTGCATTCTTCTTTTCACGCTTGGCAGCAGAATTCTCAATTAAATTTTCCGTCTCCATAGAAAAACCGCATAAATACTGATGTTCTGATTTTAATGCACCCAGTTGACTTAGAATGTCTTTCGTTCGAGTCAGTTCAATTGAGGCATCTCCATCTTTCTTTTTGATTTTTTCATCCGCAATCACAGTCGGTTTATAATCCGCAACTGCAGCAGATAAAATCAAGATATCCTGCTGCTCTTGCTCCTTCATCACGGCTTCATACATTTCATTTGCAGATTCCACCATAATAGTTGATAGGAATGGAATTGGATCCAAATGAACCGGGCCAGAAATTAGTGTAACTTTGCCTCCTCGAAGCATTGCTGCTTTCGCAAGTTCATAGCCCATCTTTCCTGTTGAATAATTCGATATGAACCGAACTGGATCAATTTTCTCACGTGTCGGTCCAGCTGTAATTAATACTTTTTTATTTGCTAAATCCTTCGGATAACCAATGGTGTGAATGATATGGGATAATAACACCTCTGGATCAGGCATCTTCCCTGCACCAACATCACGACATGCCAAAAATCCTACTGCAGGATCTATAATTGTCATACCGAAGCGTTTCAGTTTTTGAAGATTATCCTGCACAATTGGATTTTCATACATATGCGTATTCATTGCAGGAGAAATTAACATGGGAGCCGTGCAAGCCATTGCCGTCGTGGTAAGCATATCATCTGCAATCCCGTTTGCAAGTTTCCCAATCACATTTGCAGATGCAGGTGCAATTAACATCAGATCTGCCTGTTGTGCCAAAGAAACATGGGCAACATGGAACTGAAAATTACGATCAAATGTTTCAACGAGACATTTATGATTGGTTAATGTTTCAAACGTAATTGGATTAATGAATTGTGTTGCATTTTCTGTCATAATCACATGCACTTCGGCATGAAGTTTCACCAGCATGCTTGCAAGGTTTGCAATTTTATATGCCGCAATACTTCCTGTAACCCCCAAAACAACTGTTTTTCCTTTTAACATTTTCTCCACCTACTCTATAACAAAATTATCAATTAATCGTGTTTTACCAATGTATACAGCCATTGCAATCAATACCGGTGTCTGAATCTGCGTGATTTGCTGCATGGTTAGACCGTCAACCGCTTTCACATAATCAATTTTCGCTAATGGTTCCTCTGAAATAAATTCCTTCATTTTATCTACAATTAAAGTGGCATCCATACAGCCTTCTTCCACCATTTTCTTACCAAGGGCTACTGATTTTGAAAGACAAAGAGCCGCAACTCTTTCCTTAGCACTCAGATAAGTATTTCTAGAGCTCTTAGCTAGTCCATCTTCTTCTCGAACAATTGGACAGCTAATGATTTCTACAGGTATATTTAAATCCAAGACCATACGTTTCACAACAGCAACCTGTTGCGCATCTTTTTGGCCAAAATAAGAACGATCTGGTTGAACAATATTGAAAAATTTATTTAAGACCGTACAAACACCTCTAAAATGAACCGGTCTGCTTAGTCCACATAACTCATGGGTTAAAATATCCATATCTGTGTAACTACAAAATCCTTTTTGATACATTTCCTCTGGTTCAGGAGCAAAAATCAAATCCGTTCCTAACGATTCACAGTACTGACTGTCCTTTTGAAAATCTCTTGGATAAGATGCTAGATCTTCCGTTGGACCAAACTGCATTGGATTTACAAAAATTGAAACGATCACACGTGAATTTTCTTTTCTTGCTTCCTCTATTAAACTTCCATGTCCTTCATGAAGGTAACCCATAGTAGGTACATAACCGATGGTTTCTCCTTCGCATTTCCATTGACGAACCTGTTCTCTTACTTCTTTTATTGTTGTGATTACTTTCATTTTATCCCCTTTATCTTAATATAACTTATCAATTTTCTCATCTGGTGTGCTGTAACTATGCTCTGCTTGCGGAAAAGATCCATCCTTAGTAGCTTTTATGTAATCTGCAAAAGCCTGCTTCATCACTTCACCTACATTTGCAAACTGTCGCACAAATTTCGGTTTGAAATCGGAAAACATTCCTAACATATCCTGATAAACCAGCACTTGTCCATCACATCCATTACCTGCCCCAATTCCAATCGTTGGAATTTTTAAAGCATTTGAAATTTCACTTGCCAACTCTGCGGGCACACACTCTAATACTAACAAAAATGCTCCTGCTTCTTCTACAGCCTTTGCATCTTTCATGATTCGCTTAGCATCTTCTTTTGATTTTCCCTGCACTTTATATCCGCCAAACGAATTCACAGACTGAGGCGTCAGTCCAAGATGCGCACAAACTGGTATTCCTGCGTCCACAATTGCCTTAATCTGAGGACAAACAGATTCTCCACCTTCTAACTTCACTCCGTTTGCGTGACCTTCCTTGATCAGTCTACCTGCGTTTGTAAGTGCATCATACACCGAAGTCTGATAAGACATAAAAGGCATATCTGTCAAAACAAAACTAGATGTAACCCCTCTACTAACTGCTTTTGTATGATGAATCATATCTTCCATGGTTACCGATAACGTATCTGAATAGCCTAGCATGACCTGCCCTAAAGAATCTCCAATAAGTAAGATTTCAATGCCAGTCGCATCCATTAGCTTTGCCATAGAATAATCATAACAGGTAAGCATTGTTATTTTTTCATTTCGTTCTTTTTGTTGTAACATTGATGTTACTGTGTTTTTCATAATTTAACATCTCCTTTATTAATCCAAAATCCAAATCTGGATGTTTTTCCTGCGCGAGTTCTAAAATCTGCCCTGACAAAATACGATATAACGTACCTTCCTCATTTGTCAAATGCTCCAAATGAAGTTCGACCGTCTGTGAATCATTGCGTTCAACTGGTCCAGTTAAGGCTCCTACAAAGCCATTCTGATCGAGGTTCGTAATATTTCCTTTTGCTAAAGACATCATTGCATCAAATGCCTGTTCTTTTGTAAAACCACATTCCATAAATAAATCATTGCTTTTTTTTAATAAACCAAGTACCAAATTACTTCCAAAAACTGCTGCTGCATGATAACGCACTTTTTGGTCTGATTTCAATGTAACCACTGAAAGATGCAGTTTTTCACACAAAGACTTTGCCTGACTCACCGCCACTACCGAGCCTTCCATCGAAAATGTGGACGTTTGCAAGTTCAAAAATCCCTGTTCTTTGCTATGCACGGCACACAGTGGATGAAGGGAACCTATTTCGATTTGATACAGCGATGCATCATAAAAAACATGACTGTCATGTATTCCACTACAGTGAAATACGAACCGCGTCTTTGGTTTTCCTGTCCGAAATAAATGCAGGATTTCTTCCCAAACTGGAACAATTTGTTGGTCTGTTACGGTTAAAAATAACCAGTCTGTCTCATAAAGAAGACTTTCTAGCGTAGAAAAAGACGTACTATTTGTCAAAGTTGCAGCATATTGAGCGCTGTCCTCATTCTTACTGTAAAATCCGGAAAGTGAAACCTGATTCTCCTTCAATAACATTCCAAAAGAACATCCAACTTTTCCGGCTCCAACAAAACCAATTTTTATTTTTTCCATCATTAAAATATCACTTTCCTTCTCAAAAGTAAACGCTACAGCTCAAAATAGTTAGGAATGATGTTTCAAAATTCGATCAATCATTTCAATAATTCGCGAAAACTCTGATTCAAAACCCTGTTTTTGTTTCAGTACACTAGCAAAATCATCTCTGGAATTTTCTAACTGATGATACTGCAATTCGATTCGTTCCCGAATTTTCTGTCGTCGTATCAACAGTTCATGTCGGATTTCAACCATCTCCTTTGGATCAATTAAAGCATGAACTTGTGTTTCCCAGATTCTAGAATCATACAGTTCAAAAGGCGTTAGGCTACGACGCAACTGATTATAGAAAAAAATCAAATCTTCGTCACTTCGTTCAATTCGTTCCTTTTCTTTCACTGCATCCAGATACTGTTCCCATTGAAACCGGAAATCATATGCATTCTTCACATGATAATGTTCTTTCACATAATCCACTGCATTTGTGATACTGACATATTTTAATTTAATTTTATTTTGCAAAGTAATCGCAAAATTACGATTGGTCACGGACTGCATGATCAAATGTTCATCATTCTGTTTTCGAATCAAAAGAGCAATTCCACCAATTCCAATTGCAGCAATTGCAATCATAAATCCAGTGGAAAGATCTTCTCCTCCAAGAAATTGAATGGTAAACAAGGTAACAATTCCTGCTCCAAAAAAAACAAATAATAGAATTGCTATTTTTTTAATCCAGACTAATTCCTGCTCCAAATGCTTCTTTTCCTGAATCCATCCTATTTTTTCACCCTCTAAAATATCCAGATCACGCTTCAGTTTACTTTGATAATCCTCATTTTCCTTTAATCTACGGATTGAAGATGGAATATCATCTTTCATACGTTCAAAATCAACAAATTGCGCATCGGATATTTTTCTCGTAGTAGAGACAGATGTTTCTTTCGTTTGTTGTGTAAGAAGAATATTATTCGCTATTTCTTCAATTTTAGCTTTTGTTGCAGCTGGTAAATCTTCCAGAATTTGCATGTCGTTCAAATACTTTGTCGTAATCTCATACTCGGACCTTGCTTCTTCTAACTCTGCGACTGCATTACCTATTTGTTCGCATTGATTCGCAACATAATCCTTCGTAAAAAGTCTGGACTTACTGTCCATGATAATGGGTGCATAAGTTGCGGCAATCGTATCGATTTTTTCCTGATTTCGTTTCGTTTTACTTTTGAAAATATTTTTCAGTAAGCTCATACTTCTCCTATCTGATTTCTTGAATAACCATTTTTTTTAATTCCAAAATTTCTTGTTCTAAAAGAAGATTCGTTGCCTCTTCTTTTGGCCATTCAATCTGGTTTTCACTCACTTGCTGTGCTAAAAGTAACGCCTGTTGGGACTGTAACTGGCCGTTTAGTAAATAAGCCCTCTGAAAGCAGTCCACACCTTGAGCAAATCGCAAATCGTTCATATAACAATTTCCTAGTTGATGCCATACCTTGCCTACCCACGCATCTTCCTTTTGATCTCTCTCTCCACAAAAAAGCGCTTCCCGAAAAGAAAAAATAGCCATACGATAACGCTCTTTTTTAAAAAACTGAGTTCCAATTCGATAATGTCGTTCCCCTTCATCCACAAACTGATCATTGGAAAACGGAATTAAAATATCCTCTAATTGTTTTTCTGTCAAATAAGAACTATTGCGAAATAAACATTGTAAAAAAACGGCTGATCCACCCTGCCCTTTTAAGATTTGTAACAGACTTTCTCCTTTTTTTAGTTCATGCAACGCATCACAAACCCAAGTACAAAATTCTTCATTTAAAATATCCTCAATAAACAGTATTGTTCCCTGCTCTAGTAAATATGCCAATTCATCCAGTGATGTAATCAAAATATCCTCTCGAATCAGCAAAAAAGGTTGTTCACTGGCCACTTCACTACTTCTGATCCATTTGCTCATAAATAACCTCCCAAACACGATTTGAAGATGGGTAAAGATACCCAAATCCACAATCTTCAATTCGAACATGAATATCTTGTCGCTCATTCATCCATGCTGTGATTCTGATTCTGGATGCTTTTAGCGGTCTTAACGGAAAATCATCCAATTGAAATTGATATTCCATCACAGTCGTTCCCATTAAATCCTTTAATGCAAATTTCAATTCGACTGGTTCCTGATTCGTTTCTAAAATCAGCTCCATCTGCCCTCTTGCATCCTGCCAGTTTTCTCCCGCATTCAGCAATGGAAGTGAAGCATCCTGATTCTTATTGTGAACCATCACGCAAAAATTACGTTTCGATTTTTGATCACTTAAAAACAAATAGGTGATTTCTTCTTCCTTACAGTTACGTGTCCATTCCCATAGTCCATAAAAACAGCCACCTTTGGAAAAAAGGTTCTGTCCTACGAAAACTCGCCTTCCTTGACAAAGTTTTGGCTTAGACTTGTCCATCCAGTCCCCTTCAAATCCTTCCCCTACTAAATAGATTCCTGAAACAATTCGTCCATTTAGACTGTTCTGAAGGATTTGATAAAACAATTCATCTTTTGTAGACTGAACCTGTAACTGTTCCATTTCTTCAAAAGCAAAATTAATTTTGGTCTCCACAGACAAGATAGCTGGTTTCATTCTTTTATCTAAAAGCAAACGATATTCCTTGAAATGCAAGTCTCGAAACTCAAAACAAATGACTTCATTTACCCATATATTTTTATCCTGATTCATGACATAATGCGCAAAGCTTTCCTCATAGGAACAAATTTTAAACTGCTGCTTTGGTATTTCTAGTTGCTTTCTGATTCGTTCTAAAAGTTCAACTAATCCAGCTTCTAACTTTTCCACTGTAAAAATGTAATTGGAATTTGCTTTACTACATCCCGCTGCGCTAGATAAAGAAAGGAGTTTTCGTATGAAAATAAAGAAAATTTGTTCAGCATCAATGGCCATTCCATCACAAATCAATTCTTCATTACTTAATGCACGCTCTAATAAGCGATCAATGACGATCGAATTTACAACTGTTTCATCTGCAAAAAACCACTGACCCAGTCCAATTTTTTTCTGAATTGCCGTTGAAATCAAGTACCGACTACTTCCAACTTTTCCACTTAAGGTAACCGGTTCTTTCATTCCAGCATTATAATATGATATCTGAGTAAATCGCTCATTTAAGTCTACGCATACATAATTCATACTTTTCACAATTCCAGTAAACCGAAATTCTCCTTTATCCATAATCTCTTTTGCTTCAGAATTTGCATTTTTGAAGCTGCAAGTGCAGGCTCACCAATGGTATTCTGATATAGTATTTCATTTACGCAATCATAAAAGCACTGTTCTTTCGTTCCTGTAAATTCACAATTGTCAATGGTTCCACTGCGTACTGTGTAATCCTTTTCCTCCTGAATTTCATGAATGGAATACTCCAGAATCTCACCAAAAAATAATAAAAACTCCTTCTGATAATATCCAGGGAAAACTTGATTCATTTCCTCCTGATGAACGTCCTGATTGCGAAGTCGATAGGAAATCATCACATGCTGTTGAGGTTTACAGTGGTGTTCAATCATTCTACTTTCGTTAAGTGGGTAAGCCTGTGTAATTTGTTCTGGCAAATCCCAAAAAAACTGAAGTTTGAATTTTCTTCTCGCAAAAAGTTGATAGAGGTAACCGGCATGATCCAGCTGTTTTTCATTCAAAACAGATCTTTGAGAATAGCCTTTCAGCAAAGCCAAAAGCTCCATTTCATGCAGTTCTTCTTTTTGTTCAAACAAAATTTCCAAACGAACATGAAGAAAATGATTCAATGGAATATTCTTCATAATATAAGAAAAACTATAGTACGATAAATAAGCGTCACGAATTAATATTTTTCCATTTTCATCCATATATTGCTGGAAAATTTCATCACTATGCTGCAAGTAATTTTCGGTATAAAGCATCTGAACTAAAATTCGTTCTTTTAAATCAAAGGTAGAAAAGTCCATTCCATTTGTCGCAACCCATAAGTCTTCCATTTGTCTTAAAGTTCCATAATAGTAAAGCACAAGGTACTTTAAAATCACAGGATCCGTGCTTTTTTGCTCAAACAAATAAAACGAAAGTAAAAGTAGAAAATCATTTACTTGATAATCCTGCATCTGAATCTGATTGGAAATCAGAATCGTTAAATACTCCACTTTCATTGCCGTAAAATTAGAAAATCTCAACTCTTCCAGTGCCCGATCAAAAAGTTTCCTTTCAATCATGGTCTCTAGTACAAATTGCTGGTTGAAAAGAGTTTCATCCTTGATGGAAAACTCATTTAATTGTTGATCCAACTGCTCTGTCAGACCAGATTCCTTATAGTAAATTAACAATGCAATTCGAAACGGTTTTTTTCTTAATTCACTAATCAAAACACTGTCTAAAAATTGATGGAGTGGACGAATTTCAAAATCTTCCAGCTTATCTGTTGCTTTTTTATTGAGAAAATAGGTCGTCCAATATTCCTCCTGCTCGTTTGCAGCTTTCATAAATTCAGCCAAAGAATGCTGAATATTCATAAAGTGAACGAGTTCGCTTGAGTCTCTGTTTACATGAATCTGTCCATGTTTGTCTTCCATCCCAATCAAAAAAACATCACTTAAAATTGGAAACATTGCTATTTGTCTATTTACCGGAATTTGCATCACCTGTCTAATTCCGGACTGAAAAACATGAAGCCTTACAATATCACGCTGGTTACAGATCACTTTTCTCATAAATAATACTTTTGACATCTGGACTGCTAATTCGTGATTCAAGAAATGATGCTCTAGATAGTCTTCGTATAAAATAGCCAGGTTCTCATCAATTCGTCCATCTGAAAGCTGACTTAATAAGAACAATTCAATGTCTATTTGAGAATTTGCATAAACCAATCGTTCCCGCTCTTTATTTCGAACCATACCTGCATATAATGCTGCACGTTGTTTGACTGGAAGTCTTGTTTTAAATTTAATGTAATACTGGATCACTTTCGGATACGTAATCTGAGACCAGTCTGTAATGGACATCAAATAAGCTTCATAGAGATTGGTAATTGGCAGGTCTTCCATTACACCTGCTTGATACCATTCGTAATATTGTTCACCATAACACTGTCCTCGTAAAAGGTTCTGGCAAATTGCCTGAATGACTTCTCTATTAGGCCAGTAGGAATACCCTCTTTGTAAAATGAAATGTAACGTCTTACTATATAATCTCAGTCCCTGCGTCAGTTCCACGACTCTCTGAACTAAATCCTTGGTCAGTAATCCTTTATTTGCAACCCAGTTTAACAACTGATACACCGGTTTTGAAAGTTCATGTAATAAAAAAGGTTCTTCTTTCACTAAGTGATACCCTTCTGCATACAAAAACGGACTGTTACATCCCTTTTGAATTCGATCTAGTAGTACTTGTAACCGTCTTCCTTTATATCTTGCATAATCTTCTTTTATAAACAGCCTGATCCAAAAAAGTAATTGGCTTGCAGGATTCTTTTGATAAAGTTGTTCGACTTTTTCAGCCATTTTCTGCACATAAGAATGTTCTCTATTAATCAAAGTCGTCAAATATAGATAATACCCATATTCCGGTGTATCTTTCGACGTCTTCTCCTTCTTATAAGCATCCAAAATCCAGGAAGCTTCCTGTTTTCTCCCTGAAAAATATAAAATTTGAGCTTGATACAGCGTCAAATAATTCTGGTATTTGGAGTGTTTCATTAACTTGTCAACCAACTCCATGGATTGCTCTGCCCATAATCCAACAGATAAACTGCCAACTCGATATAACACATATTTTTGTCCAAGTTCCAGAAAACTGCTGCGATACTGAAGCTCTTCTTTTCGCAAAACACTTCCTGCAGTATCCTGATGCACTTTAATTTCACACGAAAGAACATCCTTTCCTGTATCAATCAGTAGCTGACCATGATGGATGCCTCTTCCAATTTGCTGTACATCAATTAAAAATTCAAGTTCCAGTTCCTGTCCGATAAAATCATCTGTTGTAAATTCAGATCTTAACGGAATTAAAAAATCTGCATCAGTCTCAATTCGTAAATGATTGTAGCCCCATCCATCCTTCTTAATCGTCAGCTTTTCTACATGGTTTTCTTCTAAATCATTGAATGACACCTGACTCTTATTCAAGGAATAATTGACCGGTTCTTTTAATCCTAACGACATTAAATATTCTTCCAATTGAATCGGCGTCGAAAAGGTTCCACCTAGGCACTCATATAACATCCGTGCATAAACATCTCGATCATCCATAATATTCACAAAATAAGGCTGACAGAATAACTGGTATGCCTCCTGAATATTGGTACGTGCAAGTGCAAGAAATTGTCCCAAAGACTGTATCGCACCTCTTGAAGTCTGTTCATAATATTTTTTAATTTCAACGACAAAAGGAAGGTTATATTCTCCTTTGTTGCAGATAAAAATAAATCTGCCCCTCAAAACATCACCTTCTTTTAAACCCTCACTATGAAATTCATATGGTATTTCTACAACATCGTTTTCAAATTGTAATACTTTGCACTCCATGCGGTTATTTGTAGTATATACAATCCCCTTTTGTATCATACCATTCTTGCAAACCATCTTGACACTGCCTTCAATCGTTTCATTGGGATAAGCAGTCACTTCTAGAATATCCACCAAAAATTCCACATCTGGTTCTTCAAATATAAATTTCCCACGAGAAAGATCCTGAATGCGTTTACGCAAAATCACACCTACTTTGTTGCATTTTATTTTTTTATTGCTATAATTATTATAAACGATTGCGATTATTAGTGCAATGAATAAGATTGAAGAAACCAGGAGAATATAATGAACACAACAGAAACCTTTCACGGTAGTGATATTGAAAAAATTGAAGAGCGATTCCATATTCCAAAAGACCAGATCATACAATTTGGCTCGAATGTAAATCCATATGGATTATCTCCACTTTTGCAGGAGGAACTCTCTAAAAAAATAAACTGCATCACGAACTATCCAGATCCATCTTACCGGGAGTTACGTAATAGCATTGGAAAATATTGTGCCTGTTCGCCGGATCATATTTTGGTTGGAAACGGTTCTACCGAATTAATCAGCCATATGGCTCACTTTTTACGTCCGCAGTCTGCTTTGGTCATTGCTCCTACTTATTCTGAGTATGCCCGTGAAATCGGACTTTCCGGCGGTCAGATTACTTACTTCGAGCTAAAAGAAGAGTTTTCCTTTCAAATACAAGTAGACACTTTGCTAGAAGAGTTATCAAACTCCTATGATATGCTGATTTTATGTAACCCGAATAATCCGACTTCAACAGCCATTCATCAACAAGATTTACATAAAATTTTATCCTTTGCGAAAGAGAGGAATACCTTTGTTGTGATCGACGAAACCTACATTGAATTTGATCCTGAAATGGACTCCATTACTGCAATTCCACTATCAGACTCCTTTGACAATTTAATTATTTTAAGAGGAATTTCTAAATTTTATGCTGCACCTGGCCTTCGTTTAGGATATGCCATTACTTCAAATCTATCCTTAATTGCTCAGATCAATGAACAAAAAAATCCTTGGTCTGTAAACTCTTTGGCAGAACAAGCAGGTTGCATCATGT
>JAGOGN010000107.1 GCA_017996675.1 Lachnospiraceae bacterium
GGTGGAACATCCATTGCTGTTCTTGTATTTCGAATCTGTCTAACAGCTTCTTTTACAATTTCCAGCCATTCCTCTTCCTGATTAAACTCATACTCTGCCTGACTCGTTGGCCATTGCTCTAGCATAATAGAAACACGATCTTCCCATAAAGTACAGAATATTTCTTCCGTGATGAATGGCATATATGGATGAAGAAGCTTTAATCCAATAGTCAGCACTTCTCGTAAAGTCCATAAAGTTGCATTCGCAGCTTGTGGATCTTCCTCTTTTTTCCACAAACATGGTTTACACATTTCAATGTACCAGTCACAGAATTCGTCCCAAATAAAGTCATATACTTTTCCAACAGCAATACCAAGCTCATATTTTTCCATATTATCGGTTACTTCCATAACCAAACGATTTACTTTACAAAGAATCGCACGATTCAAAGGACTTAATTGATTCATATCTGGCTTTTGAACTGCGTTGTCACCCAGATTCATCATAATAAACCTTGATGCGTTCCAGATTTTATTTGCAAAGTTTCTACTTGCCTCAACACGCTCTTCATAAAATCGCATAT
Organism: Lachnospiraceae bacterium; assembly: GCA_017996675.1. The sequence goes on from JAGOGN010000107.1 coordinate 566, forward strand.
CATTTCCAGGTGCATTTCCTGTCATCAACGTCAGTCTCAGTGCATCTGCTCCGTACTGGTCAATTACTTCTAAAGGATCAATTCCATTTCCCAGTGATTTACTCATCTTTCTTCCCTGAGAATCTCGAACCAGCCCATGGATCAAAACAGTATGGAACGGGGACTGTCCGGTGTGTTCATAGCCTGAAAATACCATTCTAACAACCCAGAAAAAGATAATATCATATCCCGTTACCAATACACTGGTCGGATAAAAGAAATCAAGATCATCGGTCTTATCTGGCCAGCCGAGTGTAGAAAACGGCCAAAGAGCAGATGAGAACCAGGTGTCCAAAGTATCTTCATCCTGTACAAAATGCTCACATCCACATTTTGGGCAGCGATCAGGCATATCCCTTGCAACTACAACTTCGTGACATTCCTGACAGTAATAGGCTGGAATGCGATGTCCCCACCATAGCTGTCTGCTAATACACCAGTCGCGAATTCCATCCAACCAATGGGTGTAGGTTTTATCAAAATGTTCTGGAACAAATTTCAAATCTCCGTTTTCAATTGCAGCCTTTGCAGGCTTTGCTAATTCTTCCATCTTTACGAACCATTGTGGCTTTGCCATTGGTTCAATGGTAGTTTTACAACGGTCATGGGTTCCAACATTGTGTGAATGATCTTCGATTTTAACAAGAAATCCTTCTGCCTCTAAATCCGAGACAATTTGCTTTCTTGCTTCATAACGATCCATTCCTGCATACTTTCCACACAGTTCATTCATCGTGGCATCATCATTCATCACATTAATAATCGGTAGATTATGTCTCTTTCCTACTTCAAAGTCATTTGGGTCATGTGCTGGTGTTATTTTAACAACGCCTGTACCAAATTCCTTATCTACATAAGCATCAGCAACAATTGGAATTTCTTTATTAACCAAAGGCAGGATAACGCTCTTTCCAACTAATTTCTGGAAACGCTCGTCTTCAGGGTGAACCGCAACCGCAGTATCTCCTAACATGGTTTCTGGTCTGGTTGTTGCAATTTCAACAAACTCATTACTACCAGCGATTGGATAACGAATGTGCCAGAAATGCCCAGCTTGTTCCTCATGCTCTACCTCTGCATCCGAAATAGAAGTCTGGCAAACAGGACACCAGTTGATGATTCGGTTTCCTTTATAGATCATACCTTTTTCATATAATTTGATAAAAACTTCCGTTACTGCCTTCGAGCATCCTTCATCCATGGTAAAACGTTCTCTGTCCCAGTCAGCGGCCGTTCCGATTTTCTTAAGCTGTTGTACAATTTTTCCGCCGTACTCTTCTTTCCACTCCCATGCACGTTCAAGAAATTTTTCTCTGCCCAGATCTTCCTTGTTGATTCCTGATTCTTTTAATTTCTCAATAATCTTAACTTCCGTAGCAATGCTGGCATGGTCAGTTCCTGGCTGCCATAAAGTCGCAAAGCCCTGCATTTTTTTGAAACGAATCAGAATATCCTGCATGGTATTATCGAAAGCATGTCCCATATGAAGTTGTCCTGTAATATTAGGTGGTGGCATCACAATCGTAAAAGGTTTCTTTGATCGATCCACCTCTCCTTTAAAATATTTACCATCTTCCCATTTTTTATATAATCGCTCTTCTAATCCCTTTGGATCATATGTTTTGTCCAATTCCTTCTTCATACTTAATTTCCATCCTTTCTTCCTTAAAAATCTAATAAAAAAAGCCCTTTGCAATGCAAAGGACGATTCACTCGCGGTACCACCTTAGTTTGTGTAATTTCTACACACTCTTTGTATTCTATAACGGGAATCCCCGGATATTCTTACACAATTGTCTCTTCAGAATATCGATTCAAAAGCTACTTTCACTACTCGTAACACTTAATCATCTCACAGCCAAGGATGATATTCTCTGAAAGGTACTTACAGTTACTCCTCTTTCTCACTATCTTTATCTATATATTTCTATAATATGGAAAAAACTTCCGCTTGTCAAGAGCGAACTCCATTTCTTTGCTAGGATATTTTTTACCTTTATGTTATACTTTTTTAAGGAGGATTTACCTATGACAATTAGACATTTTCGCATTTTTATAGCAGTTTACTCGGAAAAAAGTATGACTGGTGCAGCAAAAAAATTATATATGACTCAACCTTCCGTCAGTCAGGCAATCAAAGAATTGGAGACTCATTACCGTACCGTGCTATTCGAACGTTTTCCAAAAGAACTATTGCCCACGCGAGCTGGTGAAAAGCTTTACTTATATGCCAATACCATTTTATCGAAATGCGCCGAACTTGAAGACGATATGAAAGAAGGAAGTGCTCAGCATATTTTACGTATTGGAGCAAATGATACCATTGGTTCCTCCATTCTTCATGAATATCTGAAAAGTTTTCATACACGTTATCCCAATGAAGAGGTTCAAGTCGTCATTAACAAAAGCTCACTTTTATGTGATATGGTGCATACCAACGAACTGGATTTGTTACTGACAGACGAATTTCGTTCCACCCCAGACCTGACTTTTTTCTCTGTTTGCGAAGAGCAGTTTGTAGCAGTTGCTGCTGCTAATCATCCACTTTCAAAAAAAGCCATCGTCTCCTTAGAAGATCTCAATAACAGCAAACTTCTTCTACGAGAAAAAGGAGCAGAAATACGTGATTACTTTGATTCCTTAATGAATGAGAACGGTTTTCATGCAGACGCATACTGGGAAAGCATCAGTTTTGATATTCTCTTATCCACAGTGAAGCACGGCGAAGGAATCGCCCTTCTGCCAAAGCAATATGTCTCTAGCGACCAAATATCCAATTACATTTCCATTCTCAATGTACCGGATTTTCAATATAAACAAAATCTAATTTTGGCTTACAAAAAGAATAAATATATTACACCTCAAATGAGTGATTTTATTTCCATTTGCAAAACCTATACTGACATGCTATAATATAGCGGTTAAAATTATTTACACAGTTTCACACAAGGAGGAACACCATGGAAATAACCATGTTGACTGGAAAGATTCATCGTGCAGTGGTAACACAGGCAGAACTTCATTATGTTGGAAGTATTACCATTGATGCTGATTTGATGGATGCTGCTGGTATGCTGGAATATCAATATGTTCAAATTGCCGATATTGAAAATGGAAATCGGTTGGAAACTTATATAATCGAAGGAGAACGAGGATCCGGTATGATTTGTTTAAACGGAGCAGCAGCTCGTCTTGTTACACCTGGCGATCATGTAATTATAATGGCTTATGGATCAATGACTCCTGATGAGGCAGCTTCCCACAAGCCTAAAGTAGTTTTTGTTGATGAACAGAACAAGCCAACCGCCATCACTCATTACGAGAAACATGGCGTATTAGGAAATACATTAGGTACAAATTAAGAAAAGGACCGCTCTTATAAATAAGAGCGGTCTATTTTTATCACTGGAACTAATTTTGAATTGCGATTTTTTATTGCAGCAGCCAAACTCTCTTTGAGTAGGTTTTCCTCTTCTGGAGCATCTCTTGGAATCAAAACATCAAAAATGATATTGGTATGAGTCGGACCCTCAACCATTCTAAAATCATGAATGGTATATTCCTGATTCCACTCTAAAATAATCGCTTCAATAAAACTCTTATACTCCTCTACCTTTTGATCATTTACTACAATTGGATCCATATGAATGGTAGATTCACATCCAAGCTTTTCATTTAATTCCATTTCAATACGATCAATTTCATCATGAATAAAGTAAATGTCCTGATCACCTGGAACTTCTGCGTGTAAGGAAATCATACACCTTCCCGGTCCATAATCATGAACAATCAAGTCATGCACTCCCTCCACCAACGGATGTTTTAAAACGATTTTGTAGATCTCATCCACAAATTCCTGTTCCGGTGGCATCCCTAAGAGCGGTTGTAACGTGTCCTTCGCCGCCCCAAATGCAGCATATAAAACAGCTCCTGCCACTAAAAGACCACACCATCCATCTATTTTCCACGGGGTAACCGACTGCACAATCATCGAAATCAATACCACTGTTGTGGCTACGCAGTCACTCAAACTATCCATTCCTGTCGCCCTTAAAACTGCAGAATTAATCTTGTTTCCATATCTGAAATTATAAAGTGTCATATAAGTTTTAATCAGAATTGATAAAATTAAAATTGTATAAATCAACCAGCTTGTTTCAACCGGCTTTGGATCTTTGATTTTCGCAATCGCATCTTTTAAAAGTTCAAATCCCATCAAAAAGATAAGCAAAGATACAATCAATCCAGAAACATATTCCATTCTGCCATGCCCATAAGGATGATCGGCGTCTGGCTTTTTCGTACCCAGTCGAAATCCTAGCAAGGTAATCACCGAAGAGCCTGCATCTGAAAGGTTATTAAATGCATCTGCCGTAATAGCCACTGATTTGCTTAACGTTCCAGCAAAAAATTTTCCTATAAATAACAAGATATTAAATCCGATCCCAACCCAGCCACAAATTATACCATATAAGTTACGTAGCTTTGTTTCATCCATTTGTCTTTTATTTTTTGTAATTAATTTAATGATTAGTTGGATCATTTACTCTACTCCGATCATTATTCCAGTCAGTACTTACCTGAAAATCGTTTTTTGTCGTTTTTTTAATCTGGTACATTAAATTGTCCGCTACCGTCAAAAAGTTCCAAATGTTGAGTTCCTTTTCCACTTTATGAATAAAATAGCCCTGGCTCAACGTGATGTACGGTGCAATTGGTGAAGAAGAATTACGAATTTCCATTTCTCTAAGACGGTTCTTTAGCTGCAGTGCCATCTCTTCCATTTCCGCACCCGACAGTCCTTGCCCAATAATAACAAACTCATCTCCACCGTAACGAGCGCAAAATAGCCTGTTACCAGCCCATTCCTCAATTGCTTTTCCAATTCGGATCACACTCTCATCACCCACTACATGTCCATACGTATCATTTACACATTTGAAAAAATC
>JAGOGN010000108.1 GCA_017996675.1 Lachnospiraceae bacterium
GGCTGAGCATCTAAAAAGGTTTGTCTTAAAACACGGTTTCTCTCCTTTACAGAAAAGATTTGAGCATTTCCAATAAATCGCTCTTCCACAGATTTGGACCCACGTATAATAAATCCTCTTCCTTTTACTTTATACGGAAGAACACTCACAGCTGCCGCTAAAGTTTTTCTCAGACCTCTTGGAAGTTTCTGATATCCTGCTAAAGACATTGGCTCATGATAAATATTATATCCACCAAAGAACTCATCCGCTCCTTCTCCTGATAAAACTACCTTCACATGTTTTGCTGCTTCTCTGTCTACAAAATACAAAGCTGCAGCAGCTGGATCAGCTAATGGTTCATCCATAAAATACTGTATTTTAGGTAATTCAGACCAAAATTCTTCTGTCGTAATCACCTTACTGTAATTATCGATTCCAATTTTTTCCGAAAGATCTTTCGCATATGGGATTTCATTGTATTTTTCATAATCAAATCCAACGGTAAACGTTTTTGCGCCATGGAAATTAGCAGCAACGTAACTAGAATCCACTCCACTGGATAATAAAGATGCAACTTCCACGTCACTCACCATATGATAGCGAATCGAATCTTTCAGTGTCTTATCGATATTTTGAACTAATTCTTCGTAATTCATATCTTCTTGTGGATCAAGAAGTGGATCAAAGTAACGCTCAATTTTCATTTCACCATTTTCAAACATAAAATAATGACCTGGCATTAATTTATAGATTCCCTCAAAAAAAGTTTCTGGAAGAACCGAATACTGGAAGGTCAAGTACTGTTCCAATGCTTGTGGATTCACTTTTCTTTCATATTCCGGATGTTCCAGAATACTCTTGATTTCTGATCCATATACGAGCTGATCATTGATGATTCCATAGTAAAATGGTTTGATTCCAAAAAAGTCTCTGGCGCCAAACATCGTTTTCTTATTCTTATCCCAAATAACAAATGCGAACATTCCTCGCAAATGAGAAAGCAAATCCGTGCCATACTCCTCATACCCGTGAACCAAACACTCTGTGTCCGCATGATTTGCAAAAATATGACCCTTTGCTTCTAGCTCTTTACGAATTTCTTTATAGTTATAGATTTCTCCATTGAAAGTAATGATTAAATCGCCTGTCTCATTGGTCATTGGTTGAGAACCATGATCCAAATCGATGATACTCAGTCTACGAAATCCCATCGCAACCTGCTCATCTATATAGGTACCTCCACCATCTGGTCCTCTATGATGAATACGAGTCATCATCTTTTCTAAAATTTTATCCTGGTCTGCCTGTCTACCAGTAAATCCACAAATTCCACACATAATTGCGCTCCATATTAATTATTTTAGTTTAACCAATATAGTATACACCAAAGTTCTCACTTTGTCTATTTTACCGAAATAACCTGGTACCCAGCATTCTGAACAGCTAAAACCAGTTCCTCTTCCATCATTTGATCATTTCCTTCTACCTGAGCCATTTTTGTATCCAAATCTACTATAACGTTAGTCACACCATTTGTTTTTTCCAAGACTTCTTTTACTCTTCCCTGGCAGTGTGCGCACATCATACCTTCAATTACTAATGTTTTTGTCATTTTCTGTTCCTCCTTCATGATGGGTTCTATCCTCGTTGTTTTATTCTTCTTTCCAAAATATCGTAGTCGTAAGGCGTTGGTTACTACAAAAACAGAACTTAAACTCATTGCTGCTGCCCCCATCATCGGGTTTAACTTTAAGCCAAAAGCCGCTATAAAGACACCTGCAGCAACTGGAATTCCTAAGACATTATAGAAAAATGCCCAAAACAGATTCTGTTTCACATTCCGAATAACCGCCCTGCTTAACTGAACGGATTGTACAACACCCATCAAGTCATCTCGTACTAATATCATGTCAGCTGATTCAATTGCGATATCTGTACCTGCACCAATTGCAACGCCCACATCTGCCCTTACAAGTGCCGGTGCATCATTAATTCCATCTCCAATCATCGCCACTACATGTCCTTGCGATTGTAGTAATGAAATTTTCTTTTCCTTATCTTGTGGCAGGACCTGTGCAATCAATTCCTTTGCGCCAACTTCTCTTTTTACCGCTTGCGCTGTCTTTTCTCGATCACCGGTAAGCATCACCGTATGAATGTTCATTTTATGCAATTGTTCCAGTACTGCCTTTGTTCCAGGCTTTACAGGGTCTGCGATTGCAATTGCTCCTATACATTCGCCTGTTTTTGCTACGTAAAGAACCGTGCATCCATCCTGCTCCCATTGAGAAACCTGAACCACTAAATTCGGTTGTAGCAAATCAATACCTTTACTTTCCATCAAACTAGCATTACCACAAAGAATCTGTTGTTCCTTTACTTCTCCAACGATTCCACCACCAGGAACCGCTTCATAGTGTTGTACAATCTCTTTTTTTTCTTGATTCAAATATTGAACAACTGCTTTTGACAAAGGATGTTCTGACATCGCCTCTAGGGAAGCCAAAAGAGGTTTGATCTTAATCGCTTCCTGATTAGAAATCCATAATTCTCCTATGACCTTTGGCTTTCCTTCTGTAATCGTTCCTGTCTTATCAAATACAATGGTATCCACATCACGCATGCGCTCCAGGCTTTCCGCTGATTTCACTAAAATTCCAAGTTCCGCACCCTTTCCTGTTCCAACCATAATGGCAGTTGGTGTTGCCAGTCCGAGCGCACAAGGACAAGAAATTACTAACACCGTAATTGCTCTTGCAAGTGCAAATTCAAAGTCTGCTCCGACAATTAGCCAAATAATTGCCGTCAAAAAACTAATTCCCATTACAACCGGTACAAAAACACCTGCTACTTTATCTGCCAGCTTTGCGATTGGTGCCTTGGATGCACCAGCTTCATCCACCAGTCGAATAATTTGTGCAAGTGTGGTATCTGCTCCAACTTTATTTGCGCGAAACTTCATATATCCACTTTTGACCATGGTTCCACTTACTAATTGGTCGCCGATGCTTTTATCAACCGGCAAAGATTCTCCCGTTAGCGCTGATTCGTCAACTGCGCCACTTCCCTCAACGATTACACCATCTCCTCCAATTAGCCCACCTTGTTTAACGATTACAAGATCTCCTAATATAAGTTGATCAGATGCAATGAGCATTTCCACTCCATCTCGTTCCACTAAAGATTGCTTTGGTATCAAATGCATTAATTTCTCGATGGCTTTACTGGTCTTACCTTTGCTTTTTGTTTCTAAGTATTTTCCTACGGTGACTAATGTTAAAATCATTGCAGCAGATTCAAAATATAAATCCATTTGATAATGATGGACCATCTCTAAATTGCCTGTAGCTAACCCAGTTGACATTTGAAACAAGGCAAAAATCCCATAAATCAATGCCGCTCCAGATCCCACTGCCACCAACGAATCCATATTTGGCATCCGGTGAGCCAATGCTTTAAATCCAACCTGAAAAAACTTACGGTTGAAATACAAAATAGGTAGCGTAAACATGAATTGCATGAGAGCAAAATTAACTCCATACTTTGTTCCTTCCATCCACCACGGAAGCGGTAAATGAATCATATGCCCCATCGAAAAATACATCAACGGAAGTAAAAATAACACAGACGCCCATAGTCTAAATTGCATCTGTTTTTCTATTGGTTCCTTCTCGTTAGACGGATTGCTATTCGCTACTCGCTGTCCCTGATCTTGATTTGGCAAACTCGCCCCATACCCAATTTTCTCGACTGCTCGTATAATTTCTGGTGGTGAGATTTTTTGGTCATCATAGTCAACTACCATCTCATTTTTTAATAAATTTACAGCTGAAACGTTCACACCATTTAGGGCAGCTACCGTTTTTTCTATATTTGCACTGCACGCACTACAAGACATTCCAGTTATATTATATTTATCTTTCACTTTTTAGGCACCTCCTTTGTAACAAGCTTATCCCTTGCATTTGTGACTGCATCCAGAACATCCACCTGAACAAGAGCAAACATGATTTTTCTTATCTCGTATTATCTTTCTAATAATTATAACAACAGCTAAAAGTATGATTCCACCAACGATTACTGTTGGGAGTGTCATTTGAATAAAATTCATCATAATGTTTCCCTTTCTATTCTATACTCATCTTCTCATCTTACCACTTAATCTGAAAATTACAGTGACTTTTTCACAAAAAAGCATAACGTGTATCTATTTGATGCTTTTTTGGTTAGTCTTATCTAACCTAGTTTTAGTTTATCATGAGCTTGTTACCCTGTCAACAGATTGTTGCTCTTTTTTTTTATCTATGATACATTATTTGAAAGACCAAAGGAGGTTTTCCTATGCAATACAATAAATCATCAGAAGATTATTTAGAAACTATATTATTATTAAAAGAAAAATTAGGCGAAGTTCGTTCCATTGATATTGTCAACGAAACCGGCTACACCAAACCAAGTATTAGTGTTGCAATGAAAAAATTAAGAGAACAGGAATACATCCTCATGGATTCCAAAGGTCATATCTCCCTTACTCAAAAAGGACGTGATCTTGCAGAAAATATTTATACGAAACATCGCTATTTAAAACAATTTTTTCTTGAAATTGGAGTGGACGAAGAAAACGCCACTGAAGATGCATGCAAGATCGAGCATGAAATCAGCGACGTTTCATTTCAATGTATTAAGAACCATTTAATGGAAATTCGAAAAAATGAAATTTTTTAATGAATCTGCTCTCCAATCTGAGCCATTATATGTAACAAGGTAAGTGCTGCAAGACGAACTGTATTTCCAGTCGGATCATATTGTGGAGCTACCTCCACCAAATCCGCTCCTACAATTTTTCCTTTCTTTGCTATTCCTGATATGATTTCACAGACCTGATCAAACATTAGACCGCCTGGATAAGGCGATGCCACTCCTGGTGCAATGGACATATCAAATCCATCAATATCTACCGTTAAATAATACGCTTTTGCATCTGGTACCTGTGCAACGATTTCATCTACGCTTAATATTCTTGCCTTGGATCCAGGAATCAGTACACTTCCATAATCTCTCGCATCTTGAAAATCTTTTTTGGTGCTACTTCCAATCCCACGGATTCCAATCTGCACCATTTTTCCAATATGGTCCATTTCGGACAATCTTCTCATTGGACTTCCATTTCCATAATATTGATTTCCCGTATGATCTTTCCAATCCAAATGCGCATCAAACTGAATCACGCAGATTTCTTCTCCTAGTTCCTCAAACGCCTTACCCACTGGAATTGTAATGGAATGATCCCCTCCAACAATAATTGGAACCGTATTTTTACGTAATATTTTTCTGGTACATTCCTCTATACTTTCAAACCCATAACTTAAATCACCTTGTAGTACATCTGTATCTCCACAATCAACTATTTTTAACGGTTCTTGCAAATATTGCTGGTCTTTTTCAAAATCATAAAAACCGGCCGCACCCCTTGCATATTGTGTAGATGCTTCACGAATTCGTCTTGGCCCCAGTCTTGCTCCGCTCAAAAATCCTACTCCTAAATCATAAGGCACTCCTAGCACCGCAA
>JAGOGN010000013.1 GCA_017996675.1 Lachnospiraceae bacterium
GTTTTTCAGCAATGGATCCTGCTTCCAGAATGGATGCTGAAAAAGTATTGTTAGGATCAGCTGATATGGTCATTGCAATTTCCCACGATCGTTCCCCTGAAAACCTGGGACGGTACGATGAAGTCATCTATATGGATGAGGGGCAGGTTGTTGCAAAAGGTGCATATGATGAGTTAAAGAGGAATGGGATTGCAGTTTAAAAAATATAGGCGATAAATTTAGAAAGGTGGTTTTTGATGTCTCGTACAGAAAAATATCAATTGTTGGTGAATGAATGTATAACAAAAATGAATGAGGACGACAGGGCTATCTATCTGCCGATTCTGGAGTACGCGCTGGAATTAGGTTTTACACCAAAGCTTTTAAAGAAGGCAAATGAGGAAGATGGGGAACTGGCATTTTCAAAGAGCAAGTTCAATCGTACTTTATTAAGAATCCTTCCGGAAAACAAAAAGGAGTTCTCGAACTATCCATTGAAAAAAGCCGGAAAAGCGCAGCTTCGATTGGTTTATTTCGCGACAGATTCCTATTCGGAACCTTTTTTGCTCGGAATTAAAACAGTGATTGAGGAATTTAATGGAAAATATACAGGTTGTTATGGTTGTGGACGCTGTGGAGAGAAATTGCAGGGATATACCTATCAGTATCCAGATGGAAAAAAGGTATTCCGTTGTGGGCGTGAATTAATTGAGCTGCCACCTTTAACGATGCAACAAGTAGATGAAGTGAAGGCAATGATGAAAATGCAGAATGAATTTTGGGAGAGTGAGTAAATATGGATTTAGAAAGAATTTTTGAAAAATGGGTGGAGATCCTGCGCCTAAAGAATAATTGGGATATCCAATTGAAAATTATGAAGGAGGAGTCCTTTTGGAAAACAGGTGATTTTAAAGTAGATCCCACAGACAGAAAGGCTATTTTGATGTTAAACGGGTTGAATCCAAAGCAGGAAAATATGGAAGAAGTAATCGTGCATGAGCTGTTACATCTAAAATTGTATCCTTTGGATCAATTGACGGAAGGTCTCATTGAAGGACATTATGAAGAGGGAAGTCCTGCCTATGAAACGATTTATACGCAGTTCATGGAAATGCTTGAAATCACCGTGGAAGAACTGACAAAATGCTATCTTGGGGCATTTGGCGAGAATAAGGAACTGTCCTATGGCAGATGTGCAGGGACGAAATCTTTTAATGAGCTATATGATGGATTAAAGCCGCTTTAAAATTGGTGGCAATTTAGGGACTCAAGCACTGCTTGAGTTCTTTTTTTATGTAAACTCAAGCAATACTTGTTGGATTTTATGAGAGAAAAGAGTTATTCTGTTATTGTAAAAGCCGGCGGAATACAACATTTAAATAAAATTGAAAAGAGGAGAATCATATGTTTAATACAGAGAAGGTAGCGAAAAATATAAAGAAGGCAAGAGCACAATGCAATATGACACAAATGGATTTAGCAGATGAAATGGGAGTAAGTTATCAGGCGGTTTCAAATTGGGAGAGAGGAAACTCTATGCCAGATATTTCGAAACTTCCGGAACTTTGTAAGATCCTGAAGATTAGTTTTGAAGAGCTGGTAGGAGAAGAATCAGAAGCAAGTCAGGTCGCAAAAAAAATCATGGAACAAGAGACTTCCGATATCACATTAGAAGATCTGGTGCAGATTGCTCCAATTGTGAAACCAGATGTAATCCGTAAGACTGCGAATGAAGCAATGAATCAGGAAGAAACCATTTCATTTTCTACGTTGGTTGGGGTGGCACCATTTATGGATTCGGAAACACTCGACCAGTTAGCACTTCGATTAATGGATGTAGACATCAAGAAACTGTGCAGTCTGGCTCCATTTTTGTCTGATGAAACATTAGATCAGATTGTGACGATTACGCTTAATACAGAGGGTGGAAAAATATCAGATATGATTGGTCTTGCACCATTCCTTTCAAAAAGTACCGTGCAAAAGGTATTTGATTATGGAAAGAAGACAGGTCAAACCAAAGAGTTATTGGCGTTTGCCCCGTTTGCATCAAAAGAAATGATTCAGGGTTTGGTTGGAAATTGCAACTTTTCCTTTCATAATTTCAAAGATGAGTTTGAAGGCAATCATTTTGAAGAGGAAGACGAAGAGGAAGACGAAGAGGAAGATGATGAAGAAGTAGCTGCAAGACTGGCTAATCAGGCACTCAAAGCAGGTGAAGATGTAACAAAGTACTTGCGCAATATGGATGAAGACGATGTGGCAGAGCTTGCAATGAAAGCATACAAAATGGGTCAGCCAATTGAAGAGTATTTAGAATATATGGAAGAAGATGGCGTGAAAGAGCTGTTGTTACTGGTTATGAAAGAGCGGAAAATTAAGGAATAATGTTTAGCGTCATGCAGGTCCTTCTGTATAAAGTAAGGTTTCAGGATTAACCTGAAACCTTACACAAATTTTACGGTCTAATATGGCCTTTTTTAATTTTACGAACCGATGAACCAATTCCAACTAATGTTAACACTACTCCAATGATAGCAAACGTATATGCGAAACTCTTCCACATTGATGCATCCCAAAAGTAGCATGAAATTGCAATCGAAAAGATTCCCAAAGCAAAAGGAAAAAGCGACCTTAAAGATTTAACCTTTACGCTCAAAGCAGTTCCGATAATTAGAACAACAATAGTTAAAATAATAAAATAATATATTTTATTCATGATATCGCCTCCCGAAGTATACCCAAATCCATCTCTCCAAGTATTGGTAAGAAGATTATTGTTTTTTACAATTGCCACTACTTCAATAGTTGAAAAATTCTTTAAACTGAAAAAAATTTGTTGATACTTCGCTTCTTCTTATTCACTAATAAGCTATAGAAAGGTTATGCTGTAAATGTATAGATATATTTATATATCAACCCATTATAATTAAATTATCATTCTCTTTATACATTGTCAATTCGTATTTTTTAAAATGAGGTTGATGACAATTTTTAATCCGCCTCATCCAATAATCCAATTGGTAATCACCATCATTGTAATTTTAGAGGCTAATTTTTGAAAGATATATTCGATAAATAGACGATAAGCAACCTGCCTTCATATTTCGATGAAAACAGGTTGTTTTTTTGAGCCCATCTGGTTGACACTCAGGCTATCACGCATTACAATATAGCCAACTACTTTGCATTGCAAGATAGAAGGGGGGAACAACATGATTCCATCACAAATGCTAAAAGGAACGCTAGAAGGTTGTATTCTAAAGGTCATTAGTAAGAATGAGACCTATGGCTATGAAATATCAGAAGCTTTGAAAGATTATGGGTTCTCAAATATTTCGGAAGGAACGATCTATCCTCTTTTATTGAGGTTAGAAAAGAACCAGTTGATCAAAGCAGAATACCGAGAATCGCCAGTTGGGCCAAGAAGAAAGTATTTTTCCATAACAGAGGCTGGCGTAATAGAAATGAATCTGTTTTTGGAAAGTTGGACAGAGCTGTCTTATGCAATAGATAAATTATTTAAGAGGGAGAAAGAGCATGAATAAAAAAACAAACGAAACAACCTACGATGCTTTTGGAGATTGAGATGATGGATAAAATAATTTGTACAGAACGTACCAACTTATTTGAGCCCAATGACGGAATAGGCATAAAATTCACGATTTTGGGTTCGCTACTGGAAAGCCAGCTTCTTTTGGCATTTGACACTGTAGTCGAAAAAAATGAAACCTTACATTCAAAAGTAATATTGTCAAAAGATGGGAAGGCATTTTACGAAAAAATGGAACGCTCGAACAACAAGATGATTCCAATGAATGAGAACTGGGAGACAACTCTTTTGAGGCAGCAGAAAGTGTTGTTTGAAATCGATAAAGGCGAGTTGCTAAGAGGATTTTACTGTTTGGAGAACGATAAAACAGAGGTGCTGTTTTTGGCCCATCATTTAGCGATAGTGTCAAATGATTTATGAAAAACTTGAGTCTAAAAAATAGGCTCAAACGGAACCTTGAAAATTGTAGATACGAAAGTTTTTGGCAACTTACGCCACCCTTGACAGCACACAAAAGCAATGCTCTGAACGTCTTACCGACGGCGAAGAACTCAAGAACAGATAGTTTTCTCCGTCTGATTCACAGCATTGTAGCATTGCTTTTGCGTGCCATCAAGGGATGTCCCTTCGGGATGGCTGGGTTGTCACCTCTGGCTTGGAATCTAAGAACAGATAGAGCCTTCGGATTGGGATTTCTGTATGTGTAATATTGTTTGTTGACCAAGAAAGATTAGAAGTTGCCACTTGCCGGGCATATTTCCAGCCTGCTCAAGTTCTTCGATTTTATTGAGTACTTGATAGTGGTTGTGCTTGTGAGGTCTGAGGAAGTTATAGTAGGCGACCCAGAGAGCCACGTTATAGTTGGCACCTTCGTAGTTGTCATAACCACAACTGACCCGGTAAGAAGATTTGAAGGTGCGATTTAGTCGCTCAATCATCTGTTTATAAGGGCGAAATTCTTTTGAGACTTCGTCATCATTAGTCAGACCAATGACCTGCGTGATATCAAACTTGAATTTATCACCAAACTCGCGGAAGAACTGTTGGGCAGCCAGAGGATAGGCACTGTAGCCGTCCGCAATAAATCTGAAGTGTTCCGGCAACTCTTTGAGGTGTCGGAATGCCATACGCATGGCAAGGATACAAGGACCAACACCGCGATTATCAGAGACTTGATATCCAATGATAGAACGGGAAACGACATCCATGATGAACCAGATGTAGCCTTTGATTCCACGTACTTTGATATAAGTTTCATCGGCAGTGAATGTATTGCTGGTGCTGTAATCATAATGATCAACAAAAGGTTTGATGACGATTGCGGCAGTTCTGGCATAGTTGGCTACCTGTTGATGGGAGATCTTGATACCGTATAAATCCTTTAATGCCTGAGAGGTCTTACGCAGTGACAATTCTAGATTTACATGCAGAGTCAGGCATAAGGACATGATGTGAGCATTAGGCTTGGTAAACTTAAGTGAGGAAGCATTTTTCGGAAGACTGTTTAAATCCATGTGAAAGAAATCTATCGAGAATTGGCGGTAGATGTAGTGGAGTTTGTATTCGTTTTTGCCATAGTCTTTTTCGAGATGTTCCTTATCAACTTTCTTGAGATTGTGAAGATAATAGGGGCATTTGGGATTCACACATTTATGAACAATGAAGTGTCTGCGGTTCTTCTTAGCGACTAAAGAGTTACCACAATGGGGACACCGCAGATTGGTAGATTTTGTGAAACGACTTTCGCTTGGGGAAAATTTTGCATCGCAGACTTTGCACATCACTTGTCCTTTGGAACCATTGTTACGGTAAAGGTAATCGTGTGGAGCTCCGCAACGAGGGCAGACAGAGTCTTGAGGAATACTACAGGCAGAACGGCGGCGTATAGGTTTGATTTTCTTGTGGTATCGTTTTTCGTAGTAAGAAATCAGGTCTTTGTAAGTCCACTCCTGTTTGAAGTCAGTAATCAGAGGGAGTTCATCAACTTTGAATTTCTGATATTTGGGAGAGTGAGAATCGTCAAAAGCCCACTGCTTAAGAGGAAGGTATCTACAAATAAAATTTAATAACCAGCAGATTTGTTTATGTTGGTATTGAATTAGTTGAAGTAAATAAAGTATAATGTCCATGAGCAATGACTCCTTTTGTGTTTATTGTTTTTGTGGTGATTACATTATACACAAAAAGGGAGGTCATTGCTTTTTTTATT
This sequence comes from Lachnospiraceae bacterium, assembly GCA_017996675.1. Next base: position 5,742 of record JAGOGN010000013.1, read on the forward strand.
GCAAAAAGTGATGTAAACCCAGTAACTACAGGGTTTTATATAAAAAAGAAGGTAGTAGATTTGACACTACCAGTTATATGAGGGAGGCGAGGATTATGAAAAACTTCTTCCCACCAAGGCCACAAATTACACCCAGTCTGTTTATGATGTGAATCAGGCAGTGGTGGTGCCGGCAGACATGGAACGTGCACTGCACGATATGCTTCCGGATGGAATTAGAGAGAATCTAAAAGACAAGCGGGTCTATTCTGCTGTCTATGGTGTTTATGATGAGAATAAGAATATTCGTCAGAAACGGGTGCAGTACGCGTATCTGGACAAGGAAAGCGAACAGATTCTTATCACCCGGACCGATGTGACCGATCTGTTGGAGCAGCAAAAACAACAGCAGAATATGCTGGAAGCGGCACTGCTTACGGCAGAGCAGGCCAACAGCGCGAAAAGCGACTTCCTGTCCCGTATGAGTCATGAAATCCGCACCCCTATGAATGCCATTATCGGCATGAGTACCATTGCGGCACAATCCATCGGAGATGACACGCAGGTAGCGGATTGTATTGGGAAAATCGGTATTTCTTCCAGATTCTTGTTATCCCTGATCAATGATATCCTAGATATGAACCGCATTGAAAGCGGGAAGATGCTGTTGAAAAATGAGAAGATTCCTTTTGAGGAATTTCTGAATGGAATCAATGCGATTTGCTATACTCAGGCCCAGGCGAAGAATATAGACTATGAAAATGTTGTGGATTCCAGCGTGGAAGACTATTATATCGGTGATGCCATGAAGCTGCAGCAGGTCATCATTAACATACTGGGCAATGCCATAAAGTTCACCCCCCATGGGGGAAGGGTGGTATTGCATGTGCAGCAGATAAAAAAGGATCAATTCCATGCGGGAATTCGTTTTATCGTGAATGACACTGGCTGCGGCATTTCAGAGGAATTCTTGCCCCAGCTCTTTGAACCCTTCGCTCAGGAACATTCAGGGACGACCACCATGTATAGCGGTACCGGTCTCGGACTCGCCATTTGCAAAAGTCTTGTGGAGATGATGGACGGACATATTGAAGTCCGCAGTATCGTGGGAACAGGATCAGAATTCACCATTGATGTAAAGATGGGCATCACTGAGGAATCCAGAACCAGGTATTTGAACAACCCCCACTACCATTTTGAACAGTTGAAGACGCTGGTGGTAGATGATGATGTGACAGTCTGCGAACAGGCCATGATTACATTGAAAGAAATGAAAATCAAAGCAGAATGGGTGGATAGTGGTGCAAAGGCAATCCAGCGCGTCCAGGAGAAATGGAATCAGCAGCAGTTCTATAATATGATTCTGGTAGATTGGAAAATGCCGGGAATGGATGGCATTGAGACTGCTCGACGGATTCGAGCCATTGTGGGACCTGATGTTACCATTATTATTATGACCGCTTACGATTGGGCCAATATTGAGCAGGAAGCCAAGCTTGCAGGCGTGAATCTTCTCATGAGCAAGCCCATGTTTAAATCCTCGTTGATTTCTGCTTTTGAGCGGGCGCTGGGTAAGCAAACTGAAGCGGCCACACAGGTGACACCTGACTTCCGATTTGATGGAAAACGTATTCTGCTGGCAGAGGATCACCCTCTGAATGTAGAGGTGGCAAAAAGGCTGTTAGAGGCCAGAGGATTTGTTGTTGAACATGCGGACAATGGCCTGCGGGCATTGGAGATGTATACGACAACACCGGTAGGGTATTATGATGCCATATTGATGGATATTCGCATGCCGCAAATGGATGGGCTGCAGGCGGCCAATGCCATTCGTCATCTGACGAAAGAAACAGCAAGGACAATTCCCATTATTGCAATGACGGCCAATGCTTTTGATGAGGATGTGCAAAAATCCAAAATGGCGGGCATGAATGCACATCTGGCAAAGCCCATCGAACCACAATTGCTGTATCAAACACTGTATGATTTTATATATGGAAGCGTCGCTCCTTGACTTGGAGCGACTAGGATTGACGGAGACGGTGGGATTCGAACCCACGTGCCGGAAACCGGCAACCGCATTTCGAGTGCGGCTCGTTATGACCACTTCGATACGTCTCCAAAAAAGATAACAGGAGTATTATAACACGAATAATAAGGCTGTTGCAAGAGCAACAGCCTTTAAAAGAGGGTAAAAAATCTATGTAAATTTTACGAATTGTTAGGCGAAGCTCGGTAATCATACCCTTTGTGTTCTAAGCACGACTACCGTCTTCTTTATTTGATACACTTATTATACAAAGCAAATGTGACCTAAGTATGTCAATAAGTGGAAATGTTTCTAAATTTTCTTAAGAAAATCGAAAGATACCATTTGAATAATCTTATGATATAAACTATTAAAAATGAAAATATTTTCACTTTGGAAAGAAACCTCCTAAAAAGTGAAGATATTTTCATTTTTTTACGGCAATAAAATTGATAGAATGAAGAAGAAGTAAAATGTTTTTCATAAAAGGAGGAAATGAGAATGGATATTATGGAAATCGCTAATAGCATTCCTATGTGGATTGCCTGTGGTATTCCGGTGGCGCTTGTTATTTTGCAGGCAGTCTTATTTGCAAGAGGGGCATATGGGGCAGGAAAGGAAATTGGACTTACAGAGAAGCAGATGAAGAAGGCGATGAAGAGCAGTGCAATTACGTCTATTGGGCCATCGGTTGTTGTATTGAGTGGAATGCTCTCGCTCCTGGTTACGGTGGGAGGTCCGGTAGGGTGGATGCGTCTTTCCATGATTGGATCGGTTATGTTTGAATCAATCGCAGCAGGCCTTGGGACTTCGGCAGTGGGAGTAACACTGGGAACGGACACCATGACGGCAGAGGCTTTGGGAATGGCAGTCTGGACCATGATTCTTTGTTCCATAGGCTGGGTATTGTTTGCAACTTTTTCTGCAAATAAAATGGATAAGATTGAACACCGGTTATCAAAAGGGAATACAGGGATGCTCACAACCATCGCTTCGGCTGCTATTATCGGTGTTTTTTCTGCTATGTGTGCAAGTCATTTGTCAAAGCCGCTGTATTCCATGGCTCAGGGAGCGGATGCTGCCACACTGACAATGGCGGGGAAGAATGCATTGGCCTGTATACTTGGGGCCGTCATTATGTTGATACTTACGACAGCAGCCAACAAAAAGGACATTGGCTGGCTCAAGGAATGGTCCTTGACAATTACTATTTTGGCAGCTATGACGATTACAGCGATTATATAAGGAGGAGAATAGGATGAGCAATTTTTATAAGGACGAATATGTGCCAAAAGTAAATAGAATCGGGAAAATCACAGGATACCTGGGAGTTTTGGTCGCTTTTGCTCCGGCAATTATGCTGGCATTTGTATATGGAATTCTGCCAAGGCCGGCAGCACTTCTGACAGCGTTTATCAGTGGGGCAAGTGCCTTTGGAGTACTGTGGTTTGTAGAGCCCATTTCTTATTTCCCGGTTGTAGGGGCAGCAGGAACCTATATGGCATTTCTGTCTGGAAATATTTCCAATATGCGTATTCCATGCGCAAGCATGGCGCAGGCATCTGCAGGAGTAGAGCCGGGTACGGAGAAGGGCTCTGTTATAGCAACCATAGGGATGGCGGTATCAATTATTATTAACGTAGCGGTACTTACGATTGGTGCCATTCTTGGGACCTCGGTTCTTGCCATGCTTCCAGAGGGAATTCGTTCCGCTTTGAATTATCTGCTTCCGGCATTATTTGGAGCATTGCTTGTGCAGTTTGGTATGAAAATGAAGAAGCACAGTATTCTTATGGTGGTGATTGCCATTGTGCTTTATTTCTGTATTGGTATGGGCCTGTTCAATTGGCTTCCGGGAGCATCGAACTGGCTTGGAACTCTTGGGTGTGTCTTTATTAGTATTGTGATTGGAATTACTACCATGAGGAATGCAAAAGGGCAGGAAGAAAAGTAGAGGGGTCGGGAAGATGAAGAAGGAAGACATTTACCAGATGGTAGACGAATTAGAAACGGTATGCAAAGAAGCCAGCCGCTTCATCTGGAATCATCCGGAAACGGGTGGAAATGAAAAGGAGTCCGCAAATTATTATCGTGTGTTATTAGAGCGAGAAGGCTTTCGGATTACGAATAGCGAGAAGCTGGAGCATGCTTTTTATGGAGAATATGGTTCGGGAAGTCCAGTGATTGCAATTCTTTGTGAATATGATGCCCTGTCAGGGTTCTCTCAGAAGGCGTCAGCAAAGAAAGAGGCCATCGCTAAAGGTGCACCAGGGCATGGGTGTGGACATAATCTTCTGGGTGCCGCCTCTGCTACCGGAGCAATTGCAGTCAAAAGACTTCTGGAAAAGGAAAATATAAGTGGAACTGTAAGGCTGTATGGATGTCCGGAGGAAGAATTGCTGGATGGCAAGGTCAAAATGGCATATCATCATATGTTTGATGGTTGTGATCTTGCAATTGCCTGGCATCCCATGTCTACGAATATGGTATTCGATAAAGCGTATCTTGCCAGTGCGTCTGCCAAGTTCTATTTTAAAGGGGTATCCTCTCATGCGGGATTTGCACCGGAGCAGGGAAGAAGCGCACTGGATGCAGTGGAACTGATGAATGTGGGCAGTAATTATCTGCGAGAACATGTGATGGATAAGACTAGGATTCATTATACGACAGACAGCGGTGGTTACGCACCGAATATCGTGCCTCCTGACGCAAGTGCATGGTACTATGTGAGAGCTCCTCGAATATCTGATGTGAAGGATACGCTGGAGCGTATTAAAAATATTGCCAGGGGAGCGGCGCTGATGACTGATACCCAGGTGACCATAAAGGTGGAAAGCGGATGCTGTGAGATGAAGAACAATTCTAATTTTGCAGAATTGACGTACCAGAATCTGTTGGAAGCGGGAGAAATCGACTATACCACAGAAGAACTGGAATTCGCAAAAGAACTGCAGAATGCGGTGAATCCGCAGTGTAATTCGGAAAAGGAAGGGATGTTCACAGGAATTGCACCAAGGGACCAGTGGAAAAGCACCCCTCTTACAGCCTCTACAGACGGTGGCGATGTCAGCTATATCATGCCTATGAATACCTTTACCACCGCGTGCTGGCCAGTGGGTGTTGCACCCCATACCTGGCAGGCATGTGCAGCAGTAGGGACCTCCATTGGTGAGAGGGGAGCGATGCAGGCAGCTAGAGTCATTGCCGGAACTGCCTGGGATTTATATCATAATCCAGAAATCGTCAGAGAGATCGTGCAGGAATTTGAAGAAAATCCAGTGAAATATGAACCGATGTATGAAGAATAAGAATGAAAAGAGTGTAACAATGTAGTGTTTGACTTTGTCTTACATGCAGTGTTACACTTTATTGCATAAAAACCATTATTCGTAGGAGGAAGAGAAGATGGGAATTGCATTGAACGAATTACTGGCTCAGGAATTTTTCAAAGATTTTCGTGTGATTTCAGGTAGAAGAGGACTCTATAAAGAGGTGCAAGGTGTTGCGATTGTGGACGCACCAGATGCATTTCGCTGGTCAAAGGGCAGAGAATTTGTGATGACTTCTGGATATGCCATTTCCATGAATCCAGATTGTATCAGGCAGTCCTTTGAAGAGGGAGGAATTCAGCTTAGCACTGCAATTGCAGTGAAGCGGGGGCGTTATCTGAACCAGATGCCGGAAGATATGGTCGCGTTGTGTGAGGCTCATGATGTACCGCTGATTGAGATGCCTTTTGAAGTGGCATTTATGGACGTTATGAATCAGATTAATGTTGCAGTCCTCAATCGTACCATTCGGAGATTTCGCATACAGGCCAATCCAGTGGTCCAATTATCTGGCCTTAGTTATAAGGAACAGAAAATCAAGAAGATTCTTCAGGCGGTAGAGCAGGAAATGAAATTCCCGGCATTTATTTATGATTTGACAGAAGAGAATGAATATTACAGCTCTCCCAATTTTAAAAGAATTACGGAGAGTTATGGGCTGGAGGAGATGGATTACTGGAATCCGCCAGCCAATTGCAGCAAACATACCTTGTGTGATTATACGGGCATGACACGTTATCGGCAGATTGACTATGAGAACCCGGATGGACCGAGAATCAGCTGGGTGCTGACACCAATCACCATAGGCAAGGAGACAAAGGCCTACTTTGCGGTGATGGAATCAAAAGAACTTCTGGATTATTATGACGAATATGCAATTCGAATTGCATTTCTTATGCTGCAGGAGGTATATGAAGAGGTTACCATTACGCAAAGTATGGGGTATATTGGATTCGAGAACTTTGTCATGTTTGCCATAAATTATCACCAGGAGGATCCTAAGCGCCTTGCTTATCAGGCAAATCAGCAAGGAATTTCCATGGATACCAGATTCGTATGTGTGAAATTCCATCAGAAGAATGCGGCGATATCCGCAAGGAATCAGCGAAAGATTTTTGTGGAGGTCTTTCAGAATTCCCCGATGGTAACGACGGGGAAGCTGGCATTTACAGATGAGAACGATGGGATAATTCTGCTGGAGATACCACAACAGAAAGAGAAGAAAAAGGAAGAAGTAATCCGGCAGATTCGTCAATTTGACAGGAGACTTTCAGAATGCTGCGCGGGGCTTAAGCTGGAGTATGGTATCTGTCTGCAGGAACGAACCTTGTCAGAGCTTGCAGGGACAATGGAGAAATGCAAACGAACTCTTGAAATCGGAAGGAAGGTATATCCAAGGACCACCATCTGGGATTACGATTCCCTGGGTCCTTTTGTGTGGATGCAGATTCCGGAGGAAGAGCTGAATGAATTGCTGGAGCAGTACCGAAAGCTTGCGGCGAATGAAAAGGACAAAGAGCTTCTGCGCACGTTGAAGCTCTATCTGGAAAATAATATGAATTACAGTATTACAGCCGAGCGAATGTACGTACATATTAATACCGTTCGAAAACGGATTGAAAAGATTGACTGCTTATTGAAAATTGACTGGGAGCACTATATCGGCAGGCTGAAGGTGGAGCTGCTGCTGCAATTTCTGGAGCTGGATCAAGGATAAAGGAAAGAGAGAATCAAAATGAAGCAGATAAAGAAATTTATAAGAAGTTTGTGGGGCAAATGTTTTTTAATTGGTTTTCTTATACTGATTGCCTTTGGACTTCGAAATATGCTTACTCAGAAACAGGAGGAGAAGCAACAACAGGAGAATCAGGAGGCTTCTGTCAGAGACGTAGTATATGCGGAGGGAGTGGAAGCAGATAATCCTATTTTAAGAAGATTCGAAGAGGAATTTTCAGACGCGCAAGTAATACTTGCATGTGAAGAAGATGTTACAAATGATGCGTGTAAAGATTTGATCGTGATCTTTAAACAGGAGGAATTGACCAGAACGGTGGTAGTGATAGACAGTGGGGATGGGCAAACGTACCAGTTTTCCACACCGATTCCCGCACCTGTAGAGAATCAGAAAATACAGTTCAAAAATATTGACAAAGAAGGTGAGATAGAATTCGTGATTACTGGAGAGAAAAAGAGAGCGGTCGGATATGCCATCTATCGGATGATAGATGGGTAACCCACAGACCTATTTGGTGAGGGTATGGAGGATTGTTGCTAATAGTGCAGTCCGCTTATCACAGGAAGAACTGGTACCCTTTTCCCCATACATTGCGGATATGCTGTGGATTAGACGGCTGGTCTTCTAATTTTTCACGCAGACGGCGGATGTAGACAAGAATGGTATTATTATCAGGAATCTCACTCTGCCATACTTTTAAAAAAAGTTCATGCTTAGTGAGCAGACGCTCCGGGTTCATAAGAAAGAAGTAAAGAAGTGCTGCTTCTTTCGTTGACAGTGCAATTTCCCGGGTTCCCTTCTGTACAATCTGTGTATCCAGGTGAAGGGTAAAGATTCCCTTTTGAATGGTGGTTCCTGTGTATAAAGCTTCAGGTGAAGTCTGGGCATACTGCTTATTCCGGCGGATGATAGCCTGAATTCTGGAAATGAGGACAGTCTTGTTAAAAGGTTTGGTAATATAATCATCAGCACCAATGGAAAGTCCCTTTACCTGGGAGGTGCTCTCATCGCGTCCGCTCAGCAGAATAACGGGGATATAGCACTGTCTGCTTCGAAGCTCTTTTAGAAAGGCGAAGCCATCCTGGCCAGGCATCATAATGTCAAGCAGTATCAAATCATAGAGCTCTTGTTCTAATAGTTCTAAGGCAGTTCGACTGTCTTTTGCACAGGTTGCGTTCATATGTTCACTGATAAGTACAGCTTTGATTGTTTTACGTACGGCAGGTTCATCATCAATAACAAGAATAGATATAGAATTCATGGTTATAGCCCTTTCTATGTGATATGATAAATTATAGCGTTCATATTTTTTAAAGTCAATGAAAACAGGAGATTCGAGTGGAAGATGGGTGCAGATAAAAGGCAGAGGAAAATCAAAGATTTTGTTATCGTAGCAGTGGGCATTGTTTTAATACTTGCCAGTGCTTTTTTCAGTTATCATACAGTAAAGAATACCATTGTAGAGAGAGAGCAGGAGAGCTTAAGAAGTATTGCCAATGTCAGTACACAAAGTATTCTTGCAAGTATCCAGGCAAAAAGCAATCTTATCTATGCAGCATTTGCAGGGGATATGGGGAGCTTCGATGAGATGAAACAAAGTCTGCTCAAGGTAGAAGAAAAAGGAAACTGTATCATGCTTTCGGAGGCAGAGACGCTGGAGGAATGGAGAAAGAATGTCTGTGATCAGGCAGCCAGGAGTCCGGGAGAGGTGATTGAGGGACCGGTAAGACAGGTGGAAGCGGGATATTATGTATTGTATATGACCAAAGCGGTATACATGGAAGGAAGTCTTGCGGGATATGTCCAGGTAGAATTGAATCTGGATGAGATTTATGAGGAGGAGCAGGCACTGTCGAATCTTGAGCTTGGAAATCTGGGGTATTGCCTGGTGAAGAATTCCAGAGGGGAGACAATTATGCCGAGAACTGGAAGTGAAACCAAGACGCAATTTTCTATTTCTGGGGAAAATGAGAACAATTGTGCTATAGAGTGGGTCTATGAGGCAGGACAGGGTACACCAATGTGCACACGCAATCTGGTGGCATACGATAAGGTTTCGTTCGGAGGAGAGAAATTTGTATTGTGCATAATGGAAAGCTACGATGAAGTGGTGAAGCCCATTGAACGAATTGCACTGTATTTTTGTCTGCTTGGGGGAATCCTGCTTTTGTGGTCTCTTGGGTTCGGATATCGAATGGTGCACCAACAGGAAGAGGAGGAGAAACTGAAGATGGAGCTCCAATATGAAAAGGAACTGAATGCAGCCAGTGAAGCGCTTAAAAAGCAGGAGCAGATGATGCAGCAGTACAATCACTCCAAGACCGTAGGAATCCTGACTGGAGCGATTGCACACGAATTTAATAATCTTATGACCCCGATTGTACTCTATACAGGACTTCTGGAAGAAAATGATAAGGTGACAGCGGAGATGCCGGAGGAAGTGGAGGAGCTTGCAGATACTGCGCGACGATGCGAAGAACTTGCGAGGCAGCTTCTTGAATATAGCAGGCAGGGGAGGGCTGAAAAGGTGTTGTCTAATTATAATGTAACCTTTGCTGTTCAAATGAGTGCCAAAATGGTAACCAGACTCCTTCCGGATTCTATAATTTTTCAGAGCCAGATATGTAAGACCCCCTATTACATTCGTGGTCAGATTGGAAGTATGAATCAGATGATACTGAATCTCACGATGAACGCCATTCATGCCATGTCGTCAGGGGGGACATTTACCTTGCAGTTTGGGCTCAGTAAGGAAAATGAGCGTTACGTTCGTTTGGTTGTGTCGGATACAGGAACGGGAATTGCAAAAGAGATTCAGTCACATGTATTTGATCCTTTCTTTACCACAAAGCAGGATGGGCAAGGAAATGGAATCGGACTGACTGTAGTGAAACGCCTTGTGGAAGAACATGGAGGAAATATTCGGGTGGCGACAGAAGCGGAGAAAGGGACCACGTTTATCATTGATATACCACTTAGTACGGAATAGAGACAATCAAAAGGACTGCCACAAGCAGTCCTTTTTAAATTCTAAATTAACTTTCGGAATCCTTCAGATTCTCATTCAGATAAGGGGTTGCAGTATCTGAGATATCTACCGCATCGTCATCGGAGATAGAATCAATTGTTTTTGCGGCATTATACCAGTCTTCAAAGGTCATTCCGACTGGCATAATCGGATCGATTTTTTCCTTGATGAATGTATCAAAGTCTGTTACACCTGCGTCTTCGGAAATCTCTGTAGACATGAATGTGTTCACATCGGCTACATGGGGAATCTCCTCATCTGAAATCTGAGAATACTGTGTATAATAATTTTCATAATTGGTGATATTTTTTTCGTTGAAATGCCATGTAATGGTACGTCCTTCTGCCACCGTCTTCATGTAAATCGTACGAAGTGCTACATAGGGGTCTACATCGAATCCATCCGCGAACATCATGGCGGCGTTGTAAGGATGCTCATACATGTATTCGATTGCCAGCTGATGTGCATATACAAGACGTCTTGCCAGCTCAGGATGACTTTCTTTAAAGTCATTGGACATTGCATAAATACAGCACAGTCCCCAGGTATCAGCACTGGATTCGGCATCAACATCAGCAGCACCCCATCCAGTTCCGAGTATCTTCCCAAAACCTTCATATTCAGCAATAGAGGCATAGGGATCACAGCATACAAATGCGTCAATCTGACCTGCCTTCAGTGCAAAGCATGCATCCTGCTGTCCCATATCGACAATGTTATAGCTTGCTGCGTCAGCAAAGATCCCAAGTTTTTTGGACCAGGTTAAAAATTCTGGATCGATTTCTGGCTCAGCAGTCATGGCAATGGTCTTTCCTACCAGATCAGAAGCTTCTTTGATGTCATTGCTGGCCACAAGATAACGGGATCCCCCCATATGATTAGCAGCAGCCATACAGAACGGAGCTCCTTTGTTTACTGCAATAATTGAGCCTTCGATACCAGTGTAACCAACATCCATGGCATCACTTGTGAGAGCCTTGAGGGTCTCAGGTGATTTGGTAAGGTTGACATTCAACCCCATTGCTTTGTAAATCCCAGCCTTTTCTCCAATAATTCCACCTACCATGTGATCACAGTTATAGTATCCCATTTCAATGGTGTAATTTTTTTCCTCATCAGAAAGTTCGCCGAAGTCAAAGTCGGCAGCAGCTTTCTCTGGGTCATAGCCGGTAGCTTTCACATCTTTTGTTGCGGTCTTCTCGCTGCTGTCATGGCACGCCGTCAGCATAGACAGTGTCATTACAGATATCAGAAGTACTGCAAGTAATCTCTTTTTCATACATACATCTCCTTTGGATGAAAATTAATAAATATTAATAATTGTTAAATAAATCATATCAAAGAAAAAAAGAAATAGAAAGAAGACTAAAAATATATTACGAAATGCAATAAGACTGAAAAAATATATTTGAAATATTAATGAGAACGAGGAAAGTTAATAGAAAAATCAGATATATTTATATAATTTTTCAATTAGACACAAGCTGAAGCGAGCTTTAAAATGAGGGTAGTGTCAACTGAGTTATGAAAAAAGGAAAATTAAAAAATAAGGCTCAAATGAACCTTGAAAACTGTAGATAGGAATGATGCATAGCTCTCCGAGGGCTTAGGGCGCTGCCCTAAGTACCTGCAAGGGACTCGTCCCTTGACCCATCCTCGCCGGAAGGC
>JAGOGN010000109.1 GCA_017996675.1 Lachnospiraceae bacterium
ACCTCCGCTGCTTTACTCATGACTGACATGTCAGAATCGCTGCCCATAACAATTCCTACCATAAAGTACCTCCTATAAATTTTCTAATGGTATATTTAACTCTTCCGTTCCTGGTAAAACAAATTTTCCATCTTCAATAATTGCAATTGATGTTCCATCTGCTTTTACAGCTGCAATCAGCTGTAGTTCATTATACGGAATTGTAATATCAGTGTGACAATTAAAATATGCCTTTGATTCATCGCCCTTGTTTTCATCTACAACTTCATTGGATCTGGCAATAATTTCTTTTCCGTCTGGATTGTACACTTTCACATCTTCTACGTGTGAATAGCAAGTATCTCCCACAGCAAAGTGAGGACCTGTTTTTTCTGCAATCAAAATTGGTAATTTAGCCTGAATATCATATTGGATACCCATGCGATATGCCGTGGTGTTGGTTCCAATTGCAAATTCTCCAATTGGTAACGTATCATGATGGAATAATACATTTTCCGTTAAATACTTCTTATTTTCTTCTGGAGTTGCAAAATTACTACAGGTATAATCAGCAATCATTCCATCTTTAAAGTCCATATCCAGATTCAGGTACTGTAAACCATTCAAATATACTTTTGAAACGTGAAGTTTACCATTGGTTCCGGTTAATTTAGGGGACGTAAATACTTCTCCTACTGGAATATTGACATCTGCAACACAGTTTTCAAAATTAGATTCCTTTGCAGGCTCATTAATTGGCTGCATTGCTACTTTTAAGTCTGTGCGGTTGTCGCCTTTTCCTAAAATGTGAACATACTCTGCAGTATCCAAAGCATCGATAATTTTTTGCTGAATGGTCTGGTATACTACATAATCCAATGTATTAATTTTCACTGTTTCCTTAAAAATTTCATCGAAATCTTTTCCGATTTCTGGAATTGGATATGCAATTATGGTAAAGCTGCGTTCTTCCTCAATAATGTAATTGCTTTGAAGTTGTCTAGCCTGACCCATTAAGTAAATGTTAAGCTGTCTTTGTTTTGCAGTATAATCAATTGCTTCCGGTTTAATAATTGGATCAAAATCTTTTTCTCCAAAGGTTTCGATTACAGCTGGACCTGCATATCCTTTTGCAAGAGCTTTCACCTGTTCATAGGTCGTTTTCATCGATTCTAATCTTTTTTCGATGTATGGTTTATCTAAGAAAAATGCAAGATCAGACTTATGATCAAACTGATATTGTCTGTTTGCAGGTGTTGTTGCAATTCGCTTTGTAGGTAACGTTACTTTCAAATTTATTTTTTCAAAATTCTGAATTGCAGCTTTCACCATACGTTCAAATCCTAAAGTATAAATAATATGAGCGGTTGTTTTTTTCGATAAATCTTTTCCAGTTGTAGTAAATCCAATGCGATATCCTTCTGTGTAAGTATTCGCCATTGCCTGAATATCTTCCATCGGAAGAGACATGATGAATTCTGCTGTTTTAATTTCATTGTCGGTAACATGTTTTCCAAAACGATAAAGATATCTTAAATCTGATAAATCAGAATTTAGAATAATATCCGTTGCAAAATCATACCCTGGATCTACCATTTCAATAATATTAGCTCTTGTATTCTCCAAACTATAATCATATTCTGCTGAATACATGATTTTCTTTATTTCTTCAATGTCCAGTTCTTCTTCCAAAAAGCTATTATAGACCTGTACAAATAATTCTTCTGTAATCGTAATGAAGAATTTCTTTCCTTCATATGCCAGTGCTGTCATTTCTTCGATCTTACTGTATAACAAACAAAGCACCTGACCAATTTCTGCGCCAAACTTTTCCACAGCATATGCAGGATTAGCATAAGAATGCTGATAATGTTCTTCGTATAGTTCTTCAAACATCACACGATTCCATTGTTTTAATTCTTCTAAAGATAATTTGCTAAGTTCCTCTGTTTCCCATAATGTGTATATTTTTTCTACATTGGCAATTCTTGTTGCTGCTTTTGAAAAATAATCCTGATAAAGTTCTCCTACACTAGTTTCAGTCATAATTTCCTGAATTCTACCAAAAACCAGTGAATTTCTCTCTTCTACTTCTTCGTTCAGTTCTTTCCAATATTCCCTATAACTCATTTTCTATCCTTCTCTTTCCTAAACATTCTTCTAATTGATAACAGTCGATCCAATAATATAGACCAATCCCCACATGAGCAGGATCATACCATTGATGATCGAAGCTGTAATTGGTAATAATTTATATGTTTTATCATCTTTTAAGCTGATGAGTGCGGCAATAAACGACGCAATCGTTCCAAATAATGCCAACATCCCCATGCTTCCATAATATACGCCAACTGTTCCTCTTGAATGGTACGATTCTAACAAAAATAGAAACAGAATTAAAATCGATACTCCAGCCGTACATAAAGTCCCAATCGCTAATTTTGACTGTTTTCTGACTGTAAATTTATATCCTCGTCGCTTCTTCTTTGCCATGTTTTTTTCTCCTTAGCATACTTCCTATCATAAAAATTACGTACCCGCAGATACCGCCAACCGTATTTAAGAACATATCGTCTACATCAAAGCATCCAACGTGAAAGATCAGCTGAATTACTTCAACCGTCATCGTCACATAAATGCAGATGAATAACGTTCTAAAAAAAGTACGATTTTTAGCATTTACAAACGGAAGTAAAAACCCGAGCGGTAAAAAACCAATGATATTTCCTCCTATATTCAAAAACGCAATTGAAAAACCAATTTGTCTCCAATTAATCAAATAGCGGTGGATCTCTTTAAATAGTTTCGTATTATATCCAACCATCGTATCCGAAGACATTCTTCCCATCGCATCTGCGAAAAACAAAAAATAAAGCATTGCTATGACATAAATCACAAAGAAGATACGCATCCATAAATTTAGCTTCTTATCTTTATTTTCTATCATATTTCACTTCTTTCTAAAGCTAAATTAAGACCTCCGATTTTCTCTTTAACAAACGTGCTCCAAAAATAATCGACAGGATTCCACATACCACTCCGACTGACATTGAAATAATTCCCAGTACGATTGCAGCTGTTCCTGTTCTCCCCATTGTCTTATATACTCTTTCGTTCATTACGCTTCCTCCTTCACACCATAAATTTCATAATATGCATCAATTGCATCCTTCATTTCATCATCAATATAGATTTTACCATTATATGGACGATTATACAAATGTTCTACAACCTCTTTCATTGTAACAATTGCTTTGCCCGTCAGTCCATACTTTTCTTTGATTTCATCCAGTGCGCTTTTCTCACCTTTTCCACGTTCCATACGATCAACCGAAACAATTAATCCACAGAGACTCACATCACCCTGTGCCTGGATTATTGGAACGGTTTCCTCAATTGACGTCCCTGCTGTTGTCACATCTTCTATAATAAGCACGCGGTCTTCATTTAGCAACGGGCTTCCCAGCAAAATACCAGTATCCCCATGATCTTTCACTTCTTTACGATTTGAACAGTAACGAATATCCTTCTGGTACAAATCACTGAGGGCCATAGTTGTAGCCACCGTTAGAGGTATTCCCTTATATGCTGGTCCAAATAATACATCAAACTCCAGCCCAAAAGCAGACTCTATTGCTTTCGCATAATACTCTCCCAGTTTCTTCATTTGTGATCCTGTTCTATAAAATCCTGTATTTACGAAAAAAGGAGTTTTCCGTCCGCTTTTTGTAGTAAAATCTCCAAATTTCAATACCTGACAATCCACCATAAATTCAATAAATTCCTGTTTATATTGTTCCATCCCATTCTCCTCTTTCTTAATGAACGCATCCAATCAGCTCTCGAATATCCTGAACCTGATACTGTTCCATATAGGTTCGTATTCCTTCTACTATTTTCAAAGAAATAGTTGGATCGTAAAAGTTTCCAGTTCCAACTGCTACCGCAGTAGCTCCTGCCATGATCAGCTCCAACGCATCTTCTGCACTTACCACGCCACCCATTCCAATAATGGGAAGATTGACTGCCTGGTAGACTTCATAAACCATTCTCACCGCAACTGGATGAATCGCCGGCCCAGACAAACCTCCCGTACGATTTGCAAGTGCAAATTTCCGTTTGCAAACATCAATTTTCATTCCTGTAATGGTATTAATCAAAGATAACGCATCTGCACCACCAGCCTGTGCCGCTCTTGCTGATTCTTTTATATCCGTCACATTCGGACTTAACTTCATAATAATTGGTTTCTTACTTACCTTCTTGACTGCTGCTGTAATCTGTTCAATGGTTGACGGGGACTGGCCAAATGCGATTCCGCCTTCTTTTACATTAGGACAGGAAATATTAATTTCTAACAAGTCCGCCTTTGAATCCTGTAATTTTTCCACTGCATCACAATATTCCTCTGTGGTCTTTCCAACCACATTTACAATAATTCTGGTATCTTGTTGCTCCAAAAAAGGTAAATCACGTTTCAAAAATACATCCACGCCTGGATTTTGTAATCCAATGGCGTTTAACATTCCACTTGCTGTTTCACATATTCGAGGTGTTGGATTTCCTTCCCAAGGAATTGATGCAACACCTTTAGTGATGACACCACCAAGTGCACTTAAATCTACAAATTCACTATATTCTTCTCCCGATCCAAAAGTTCCTGATGCGGTCACAATTGGGTTACGAAATTCTACTCCTGCAATTTTCACACTGGTATTCATTACAATATCACCTCATCTGCAAGAAAGACAGGTCCCTCTTTGCATATCCTCTTATTGTGAACATTGGTATGCTCGTCTTTTGAAGTCGTTTTACACACACACGCAAGGCATGCGCCAATTCCACAAGCCATTTTTTCCTCCATGGAAATATAGCAAGGAATGTGATGCTGTTGTGCATATTCTTTGAGCGCAGCCAACATTGGAGTTGGTCCACATGCATAAATCACTTCAGGTTGAAGGTGGTTACACAAAATAGCATCAATCACAGTTCCCTTCACGCCACAAGCTCCGGTGTCAGAGGATAAATAAACCGCTCCCTGCTTTTGGAAGTCTTCCAACATAAAAGCTTCATCACGAACTCCTAAAAGGATCTCTTTTTCTGAAGTCATTTGCTTTGCAAATTCCAACATTGGTGGAATTCCAATTCCTCCACCTACCAATAAAGCTTTCTTTCCCATATCTTGAAAACCATTGCCCAATGGTCCTACTAATCGGATTGTATCTCCTGCCGTTAAACCAGAAAATTCTTTGGTTCCACATCCTGCAATTCGATAAACCAGTCTCAAACGGTTCTGGTCTTGCTCGATTTCACAAATGCTGATTGGTCGTGGTAACAATCGACTTTTATCTTCGCTATACAATGCAACAAACTGCCCTGGTTTGGCTTCGTGCGCGATATAATTTGTTTGTAACCACAGGCTGAAAATTTCAGGGGCAATTTCCGTTTGCTCCAGTACAGTAGCCGTTTCCTGATACTTTTTCATTCTCAATTCCTCACTCACTATTTTGATTGTAATGCTAATTCAATATCTTC
>JAGOGN010000110.1 GCA_017996675.1 Lachnospiraceae bacterium
ATGGACGCCTGCGGTTCCCTTTTTGTTAACAATAATTCTAACGTAATTTCGGCAGTATCTAATCGCCCACTTGCATTCATACATGGACCAACTACGAATCCAATGCTATACACATTCATTTCTTCCGGTTTCAATTTACATTGTTTGATTAATGCCAGTAAACTGACGTCCTGTGTTTGATGAATCATCTCCAGTCCAAGTTTCACCAGAATTCTGTTTTCATCAATTAAATCCATCACATCCCCTACTGTTCCAATTGCTACATAAGATAAAAATTCTCTCGTCTCATCCATTGGAATGCCACATTCTAGATAAAGTAACTGAATAAACTTAAATGCTACAGAAGCACCACACAATCCTTTAAATGGATAGCTACACTCTGCCTGTTTTGGATTTACAATAAAATCAGCCTTTGTTCTTAAGATTTCCTTGCTTCCATCTTCCTTATATACAAACGGCACTTCGTGGTGATCTGTGACAATCACCGTCATCCCATATTCTTTCGCCAATTGAATTGCATCAAATGCACTGATTCCATTATCACAAGTAACAATTGCTTCAATACCGTCCTCATGTGCCTGTGTAATGAGCTGTTCATTCACTCCATATCCATCTACAATTCGATGTGGAATGACGTGATCTGCAATTCCATTACACCGTTCAATTCCGGATCGTAAAATGTAAGAAGACGTCACACCATCAATATCATAGTCACCAATAATTCTAATTCTTTTCTTTTGTTGAATCAGACTGGAAAGTAACTTTGCTGCTTCTACACCATCATGCAACTGTTTTGGATCATACAAATCTTCCCATCCACCATAAAGATATTTTTGGATCTGGTCATCTCCTACCACATCTCTATTTCGAATAATTCGTGCAGTTACAGGATCAATCTGAAACTTCTTTGCAATTTCATCAAATTCTGCTCTTTTTGTTCTCACAATCCACTTTTCCATCTATTTTAACCTCATAATCATATTTAACCTTTGAATCAGGGCACCGCCAATCAAGCCGATTCCAACACCTGCCACAACACCACTTACAATCAATAATGGTAAATAGGTCCATATTACCGCAGTTTTCAAAATAAAAAATGCTACCAAAAGTTGTCCGATGTTATGAAGAACGCCGCCCACACAGCTGACTCCAATGATCGAAAACAGTTTACTTTTTTTCAGGATTACCATTCCTGTATAACTACAAATCATCCCTCCGACGCTATATAAAAAAGCGGCTAGATTTCCGAACGTAAACGCAACTAAAATTAACCGCACGAGCGCGATTCCAAAAGCATCCTTTTCTCCCAAAAGATATAATGCTGCAAGTACTGCCAAGTTTGCCAGTCCAATTTTGGCTCCTGGTAATCCGATTGAGAATGGAAATAATGCTTCTACATAAGAAAGCACAAATGCGATGGCAACAAGCATTCCCATTGTAGCGATGCGCTTTGTAAGAACGCTTCGATCCTGTACTTGACTAGTCTTATTTTGTTTTCTCAATTTGTTCCTCCATCAATGCTAGAATCATCTTTGTTTTGTATTTCAACAACCACCTGGTGTGGTAAGCAAACGATGGACTCATTATTAAACTGAATTGCACGATGGCTCACACAAATCTGGTCAGGACAATCCGCTTCTTCCATCTTAACTTTACCATCCTGAATACGAATGATATTAGTCGCATTTTGTTTATCTGGAATATAGATTGTCTGATTCTTGTCTAAAGAATAGGTTCCTTGAACTTTCTCTTTTACAGTAATCACAACCACTGCTTCCTTTGTTGAATTTTTCTGTATAAACGTCAGTAACCCATATGCTATGAGCGCAAGCAATAAAATGGAACCAATTAAAATCACATCTTTCTTCTTCATTTTATTCTCCAAATCCATCTGTCATTGTCACTTTACCATCATTGGTTACCCAAAGTACCTCTATTTGAGGATGTTTTTTTGCAAATGCTTTGCCTTCATCCAGACTCATATTAAAAAAAGCGGTTGAATAACTGTCTGCCAATCCTGAGTCCTCACACTGAATGGTTACAGCAGCAATATATTCTGCTGGATAGAGTGTTTTCGGATCAATAATATGACAATATTTTTTTCCGTCTACCACATAATAACGTTGATAATTCCCACTGGTTACCATACTACCCTCTTTGATTTGAAATGTTTGTAGATAAGCATCTTCTGATTCACCAAATGGATCCTGTATGCCAATTGTCCACTTGCTCTGATCTGGCTTTGCACCCACTGCGCGAATATTTCCTCCAACATTCAATAGCAAATGATCCCAGCCTTTCTTTTTTGCATATTGTGCCACTTTTTCCACAGCGTAACCTTTTGCAATACCACCGACATCCAGTCGTAATTTTTCATCCGAAAATTTTACAGTAAGATCTTGTTCATTCAAAACCAGTTGATCTATATTGGTATGTGTGCCGGCATCTTGTAGCTCTTTCAGACTTGGTAACTTGGCTTCTTTCGGATTTTTTAGACCATCTTCTCTATATTGATGCCAGATTTGCAATACACTGCCTAATGCAATGTTCGTCTGACCATTGGTTTCCTCTTCCATCTCTTTACAGTAAGTCAAAAATTCCATCATTTTCTGTTCAACAGAGAGACTTTCCGACGGACACTTTTCGTTGATTGACATGAGATTATTCATTCCATCATAGGTATGATAGATATCAAACAGTTGATGATAAAAATTCAGTTCCTGATGTAATGCCTCAGACTGCTTTAAAAACTCATCCTCCGACTTGGCATATCCAGTTATGACAGTAACTGTATCAAATACATCCAAATACTGTTTTGAGAATTTCTTCTCCTCATTGGAATGATTCTCAAAAAAAATGATGACTCCAATCAATAGTACAACAGGAATTGCAATCCAGATTCGTTTCCACTGTTTTTTTCGATTCATGTAATCTCTCCTATTTAATTACAAAAAGGGTGTGCACTGCACACCCCTTTCCATCTTATAATTCGCAATTGTTAACTGTTCTTGGAAATGGAATAACGTCACGAATATTGGACATTCCTGTCAGATACATCACGCATCTTTCAAATCCCAATCCAAATCCTGCGTGTCTTGTGCTTCCGTACTTTCTTAAATCTAAATAAAATCCATAATCTTCTGGGTTTAATCCACATTCTTCAATACGACTGGTCAAAACGTCCAAACGATCTTCACGCTGACTACCTCCGATGATTTCACCAATACCAGGAACTAAACAATCCATTGCAGCAACAGTCTTTCCATCTTCATTCAATTTCATGTAAAACGCTTTAATTTCCTTTGGATAATCCGTTACAAAAATTGGCTTCTTAAATACTTCTTCTGTTAAATAACGTTCATGTTCTGTCTGAAGGTCACAACCCCAGAATACTTTATATTCAAAATTAGAATTATTCTTCTCCAAGATTTCAACTGCTTCTGTATAAGTAACGCGACCAAAATCTGAATTCAGTACATGCTCTAAACGCTCAACCAATCCTTTGTCAATAAAGCTCTGGAAAAAGTTCATTTCCTCTGGAGCATGCTCCATTACATAACGGATTACATATTTCAACATACTCTCTGCCAAATCCATATCATCAGCCAAGTTGGCAAACGCAATTTCTGGTTCAATCATCCAGAATTCCGCAGCATGTCTTGTTGTATTGGAGTTTTCTGCTCGAAATGTTGGTCCAAATGTATAAATATTACGGAATGCTTGCGCAAATGTCTCTCCATCAAGCTGTCCACTTACTGTCAGATTTGTTGCTTTTCCAAAAAAGTCCTGCGAATAATCTACTTGCTTCTGGTCATTCATTGGAATATCTTTTAAATCAAGAGTCGTAACCTGGAACATTTCTCCTGCACCTTCACAATCACTTCCAGTAATTAAAGGTGTGTTTACATATACAAAGTCCCGTTGTTGGAAAAAATCATGGATTGCATATGCTGCCATTGAACGAACACGAAATACAGCCTGAAATGCATTTGTTCTTGGACGTAAATGTGATATTGTTCTCAAGTATTCAAATGTATGTCTCTTCTTTTGAAGTGGATAATCCGGCGATGAAGCACCTTCTATTTCAATGCTCTCTGCCTGTATCTCAAACGGTTGCTTTGCCTGAGGAGTTGCGATTAACTTTCCTGTAATAATAAGTGCAGCCCCTACATTTAATTTTTCGATATCTGAATAATTCTTTAACTGATCCGAATACACAACCTGAATGGTTTCAAAAAAAGTTCCATCATTGATCACGATAAATCCAAAATTCTTCGAATTTCGATTACTTCTCACCCACCCACCTAATGTGATAGTTGTGTCGAAGTACTGTTCTCTATTTTTATAAATCTCACGAACACTGATCAAATCCATATCAGAACCTCCATTCTCTTATTTTAATTATTTTGTTCCTGCCACATATTTGATATTTGATTTACTAATCAAATATTCAACTGCTTTATTACAAATATAGGCTCTTTCCATTTCTGTTTTTGGATAAGCTTCATATAACTGCTTCTCACTAGAATATTCATAGGCATCTAAAAACTGCTTCAGGTACGCTTGATATCCATCTTGATCCAATTCAATTTTTGCTTTCTTAGCAACAGCAGTCAACACGATTTGCTCTTTCAGTTTCTGTTCCATTGCTTCTTTAATATTCTTTGCATAGGTAGCAGCATCAGTCTGATACTGTGCCATTAAATAATCTTCATATTTATAACCTGCACCACTCACACTCTTCTTGAAGTCGTTCAGATAATGTGCAACCTGGGATGTTAATAATTCCTTTGGAAGTGTCACTGCTGATTCTTTAATTACTTTATCAACCACTGCAGCTCTTGTATTGCTTGTCTTTGAAGACTCGTTATTTTCAAGTAAATATTTCTCCACATCTGCTTTAAATTCTGCTACCGTATTAAATCCAAAGTTCTGATTTACAAAAGCATCATCCATTTCAGCAGGTTTGAGAATCTTCTTATCCATGATTCCATTAATCTTTACTTCAAAAACAGCCTTTTTATTCTGTAATGCTTCTTCTTTATAATCTTTTGGGAAGGTCACTTCTACAGCAACGGTATCTCCCACCTTTTGATCAATCAATTGTTCTTCAAATCCTTCAATAAAAGTATTTGATCCGATTACAAGGTTTGCTCCAGCAGCTTTGCCACCTTCAAATTCCTTGCCATCAATCGTACCAACATAATCGATATTTGCGATATCTTTATCTTCCACCTTTAACTTTTCATTCTTTGTATAAGATGGATAAGTACCTAACAGCTGTTCAATATAAGATGTCAGTTTCTCTTCTGTAATATCCTCATATTGCACTTCTACGTCTAAATTTTCAAATTTTCCTAATGTTACAAGCTCTTCCATTTCATAGTCGTCCAATGTAATTTTCTTTCCAAGATCTTTCTGAATTTCTGAACTTTCCGATACAGATGCTGAATCGTTCTTGTTATCCTTCTTCTCTTTATACTGCCACGCACCGA
>JAGOGN010000111.1 GCA_017996675.1 Lachnospiraceae bacterium
TTAGTTGAACCTCGTTTTTAATATTTACTTGTTCGTGATAAGCACGTTCTTTCATTTTTTGTCACTCCATCCCCTCAAATTACCATTCGAAACTGCGGAAAACATGCGTTGCTTTACTCCTGGAGCTGTCATATTCATATCAGCTAATAAGTTTTTAACATATTCCCTTTTGGTATGACCATCTACAGGGCAAGAATTCTTCACAACAGGCAATTCATACTTGTGTTGAAATCCAATGATATCTGCTTCTTTTAGATAGAGTAATGGCCGTATTAGTGTCAAATCCATACGATCCAAGTAGGTGACTGGTGCAAAAGAATGAAATCGTCCTTCATAAATCAGTGAAAGCATCATCGTTTCTACAACATCATCTTTGTGATGTCCGTAAGCAACCTTATTGCAGCCTAATTCCTTTGCTTTATCATTCAGCGCACCTTTTCTCATTTTGGAACACAAAGAGCAAGGACTGTCCTCTTTACGCATTTTGAATACAATATTACCAATATCAGTTCGTACCAGATGAAAATCTACATTTAAAGAATCACATAGCTCTTGAACTGGAGTAAAATCCATATCTTCATAACCTAGATGAACAGAAATCGCAACCACTTCAAATTTCTTAGGATAGAACTGTTGCAATCCATGCAAGGCATATAAGAGGGCAAGAGAATCCTTCCCGCCAGATATCCCAATTGCAATTTTATCGCCTTCCTGAATCATTTCATAATCATCAATTGCTTTACGAGCAACACTCATTAATCGTTGTAGTTTCATCTATCATACACTCCTTAAAATTCTTATTAGTCTTTATTTTTATTTCCTCTATCCATTATACTAAAAGAAAGAAGGAAATGCTATTGATTCTAAAAAATAGGAACGGTATAATAGTTTCTATATTTAAAGAGAAGGAGAGTATTACGGATGCGTTTTATTATACAACGAGTGGAACAGGCAAAGCTTTCTATTGAAGGAAACGTTTACTCACAAATCGAGCATGGATTTTTAGTTTATATTGGAATTCGTCAATCTGATAACATGGAAATTGCAGAAAAAATGATTAAAAAATTAATTCAAATGCGAATATTTGAAGACGAAAACGGGAAAACCAATTTATCCTTGGATCAGGTTCAGGGAAGTTTATTATTGGTTTCTCAATTTACACTTTATGCGGATTGTAAGAAAGGGAATCGTCCATCCTTTATTGATGCAGCAAGTCCGGATCATGCAATTCCAATTTATGATTCTATTGTTGAAGCATGTAAACAAGCTGTTCCTAATGTTCAAACTGGAGTTTTCGGAGCAGATATGAGTATCGAGTCCACGAACAGCGGACCATTCACCATCATTCTAGATTCCGATAATCTCTAGATTACATGGCATAAACCAATAAGATAGTATACTCATACAGATACAACTATTCGCAAAAGTCAAGTTTAACGAATAGTTAGTGTTAGATATAATGGACGTGGCTTGTTTTGACTTGATTCTATTCAAAACAGACAACGTCCATTATTTATCGAGCAGATCGGACTCGTAAGCTTTATTACTTTTCGGTTTTATATTTCTTCTTAAGCTCATAATAGTTTAAAATCAAATCGACACATCCATCAATTCCTAAATCACTGGAACTTAATGTCAAATCATAACTTCTTGAATCTCCCCAGTCCTTGCTGGTGTAGTAATTATAATAGCTTGCTCGCTTCTTATCTGTCTTCTTAATTAAATCTCTGGCAGTAGCTTCATTCACATGAAAGCCTTCGATTAAATGTTCAATTTTAAAATCTAAACTAGCATGTATAAAAACATTTACACAATTTGGATGATCCTGTAGCGCATAGTCAGCACAACGTCCAACAATAACGCAAGATTCTGAAGCAGCAATTTTCTTGATCGTATCAAATTGTGCCAAAAAGATCTTTTGATTGAGTGGCATATCATAAAACGAAGGTGTAGCATAGCCCCCAAAGGAATGCGAATCCATAACTAACGAATATAAAAAACTATTTGTTGGCTTTTCATCATGGTTTTCAAAAATTTCTTCACAAAAATCACTGTTCTGGGCACTCATTTCTAATAATTCACGATCATAGCATTTTACTCCAAGTCTTTCTGCAAGTTTTATGCCAATGTCCTTACCTGCGCTACCATATTCTCGTCCAATCGTAAATACAAAATTTCCCATATTATCACGCCCCTTTTTATAGTTTCTTTGTACTTCTATATTATAGAGCACTTAATTCTATTTTTCAAGAAGAAGAGGAAAAATTAACTAATAATTTTTGAAAATATTCCGGTATCGGTGCGTGGAACTCCATATAGGTTCCAGTGTTCGGATGAATAAAGCCTATTGACTCTGCATGCAAACATTGCCCTTCTAACTTCCACTTTTTTTCTGAATTAGATGGAGCCAAACCATAAATTGAATCGCCTAGTAAAGGATGTCCTTTACTTGCCATGTGCACACGGATTTGATGTGTTCTGCCTGTCTCTAGCTGAAACTGCATATAAGTATATTTTTGAAATCGCTCTAATACTTTATAATGCGTGATTGCATTTCTGCCACTAGGATCAATTCCCATTTTTTTTCGATCATTTCTATGACGTCCAATTGGTGCATCAATGGTTCCTTCATCGTCTTTGACCATTCCGCATACAATTCCTAAATATTTTCTAGTAACAGAATGTTCTTTGATTTGCTCAGCAATCAAACGATGTGCATGATCATTTTTGCAGATAATCAAAGCACCTGTTGTATCTTTATCAATTCGATGAACAATTCCAGGACGAATTTCTCCATTAATACCCGACAATTCATCTTTACAGTGATACATTATGGCATTCACTAAGGTGTTTGTATAATGACCTGGTGCAGGATGCACTACCATACCTTTCGCTTTATTTACTATTAAAAGATCACTATCTTCATATAAAATATCGAATGGAATATCTTGTGGAAGAATTTCAACCTCAACCGGATCTGGAACATCAACTTCGATTGTCTCATCTCCTTTTATCTTATAACTCACCTTTTCTGCACGACCATTTACCCGTATTTTTTGGTTTTGAATCAAATTCTGTACTGCGGTACGTGAAACTTCTTCAATTAAATCAGAAACGCACTTGTCCAGCCTGCTTCCCACTTCAATTTCTTCTTCTTGTAACTGCAAACAATATCTCACTCGTTATTCTCCTTATTCTCTACTACTTTACTTTTTTTCTTACTAAACAATCCCTCAAAATCCTCTTCTTTATAAACGATAAATAAAAGAATTAAAAAGAAAACGAAGCTAATGGTGACATAAATATCCGCAATATTAAAAACCGGAAATTCAATAAACTTAAACTCAAAGAAATCAATTACATAATGTCGAACCAAACGATCAATGAAATTACCAAATGCTCCTGCTAAAAAAATCGTAAGATTTATGACCAATAAATTAAATTTCGAATCAGCTAATAATTTCCATGCAATAAAAATCGCAATACAAGCAACTACGATTGTGATCATCAAAAAAAATGTTCGTGAATCCTGGAGAATACCGAACGCTGCTCCGCGATTCTCTAAATAATTAAACTGAAGAATTTTCGGGATAATTAAAATAGAACCCTGTTCCATTAGTTGTTTTTGTGCAACTATTTTAGTGATTTGGTCAATTGCAACTAGCAATGAGGTTCCAAATAATAAAAAGAATAAACCAATCCCTCTTGATTTTACAGTTCTTTTATTTGATTCTTTTACTTTCATATAAGATCTATCCTTTCTTTAGACAAAATATTCTTTCAACTTGCTCCACATATCCTCCAAAAAAAATCGATCTGTGATTGTATGTTTATATGCTTGTCCAGTTTTTCTTAACAAAATAAAACTGATTCCATGTTGATCATTTTTTTTATCCTGAATCATGTGAGTCATTAGATCTTCAAATAAAACATCGGAGTGAATGAACTGATTGGAATGTTCCAATAAACGAAACGATTGCATCATCTCATATCCCTGTTGAAAATCTGACTGTGTTAAAATCCCTTGGTTCACTCCAATTAATAGAACATATAAGATACCTATGGCAACTGCTTCACCATGTAAAATACTATACTCACTTTCTGCTTCGATTGCATGTGCCAACGTATGTCCAAAATTTAAAATTTCCCGATGACCTTTGTCATCATAAGGGTCTTTCATCATAACATCATATTTCAATCGGTTGCACCAAGAAATTGCTTTTAAAATAGTCTTTCCATTTCGTTCCAAAAGTTGCTGCTTGTTTTCATTTAAAAATTGAAGTAGTTTTGAATCCAAAACATAACCTTCCTTGATGATTTCTGCAAACCCGTTGAAATACTGTCTGTTAGGCAAACTTTTCAACGTGTCCGAATTAATGTACACAACATCTGCAGGATAAAATGTTCCAATCATATTTTTGTTTTGATAAAAATTTACAGCTGTCTTGCCTCCAATACAACTATCTGCTTGTGATAAAACTGTAGTTGGAATATAAAATAATTTGGTCCCTCTCTTATAAGTAGAGGATACAAATCCCGAAAAATCACCTACCACTCCCCCTCCCATCCCAATAATCAAGTCGTTTCTAGAGAAGTTGTATTTTATTAACTTTTGATATAATTTTATCGCATTCTCCATATTCTTTGAGGCATCACCTGTTTTAAGAATAAAGTCAAAAATTATGGCATCCGTTTTGTTTAATTCTCTTTTAATTTTATCCATGTATTTTTCTTCCACGTTTTCATCTGACACAATGCAAATTCTAACATTTTGAAGATTTGTTGCTTTCGGGATATTGGATTCTGTTTTTTCGCTTTTTTCAATGATGATTCCATTTTTACATAACTCTTTGATTTTATTAATATGGCTCTTTTCTTGCATGTCATTATGTGTATTTGTCCCATTATAAAGACACCTGATTTTATCCAACACTTCATCAAAAGAATCACAAAACACAATATCTGAGCTTATTTTTCCATTCATGATTGTTCCCCCTTACAAATAGATTGAATAGTATCCATTATTTTTTCAACTGAAACTGGTTTGTCAATACGATTGTTAAATACATTTTCTAATTGATCATGTTCAGTCTGATTTCCAACTCCGATTAACTGAATTTTCTTTGAATCATTCCGCTTCATTTTTCGTATTTCACCAGCTGCTTCGTTACTATTCATGAGCGTCAAATCATCATTTAAAATCATCATATTATAATTTCCATCCCGTGATTGTAGATATTTTTCAATCACTTTTTGACCATTCTCAGCATAATCCACTAAAATACCATTTTGTTCCAACTTCTCGCCAATTTGAAGTCTTTCTAGCGACTGTCCAAAGGCCAATAACACTCTAAATTCTTCATTCGTATCAGATGGAACTACCTTCTTAGACACATGTACTTCATCCT
>JAGOGN010000014.1 GCA_017996675.1 Lachnospiraceae bacterium
CAATACGAGGGTGCATTTTGATGATATCATATTTTTCTTCTGTCAATATGCCTGGTTTTTTGATGATGCTTTCCGGTATTTTTAATTTGCCGATATCATGTAGTAGTCCGGCGATGGTGAGGGTATCAATTTCTTCCGCTGTAAAATTTAACCATTTTCCTAAAACTCTTGCTAATAATGACACGTTAAGAGAATGAGCATAAATCGTATCGTCGACTTGGCGCATGTTATGTAGCATATCAAATAATTCCATAACTGTTAACTGGCTGTCTTGAATCAGGCTTACGGTCTCGCTTAGTAAGGAACGAGTGTCCACTTCGTCTGATGTTAAAAAATGATCCAAAGCGGACTGTGTGGAATTAATTTTTTTGCTATATGAAATTTGAAAGTCCTGAAATTTTGGACTTTGTTGTACAATTTGAGAGTAAGAACGATTATGTACAGGGCTAGTCTTCTCGTTTGGAATCGGTGAAGGACCAGGACTCAATGTTTTTTGCGGTATTAAAGGCTTTAAATAGTCATTTTGATCTGAAGTGTGCTCTACTTGTATCGATGAGATACCATAGAAATTTATTCTGGATATGAGCTGGCTAGTAAGTGGTGTTCCTACAGGGATTATTAATTGTCCGTTTGCAGTATACACCGCTCTTGCAGTGATCATTCCAGATTGTAGATCTTCTGAATGTACAGTTATCACTTGATTACCCTCCTAATGTTGGCTAGGTTTAGTATAAATATTCTGTTAATAAAAGTCAATTGACATTTGCTGGAATCTAGAGTATTATTTTATCAGAACATAATTAAATAATGAGTTTTTCTCTTATTCAGAGTGATGGAGATACATAGGATCTGTGAAGTCACGGCAACCCCGTAAGGAAGGTGCCTACCTGAGCGAATAATCGAACAATAAGAGGATTTGATACACGTACCATCGAATCCGCTTTTGGCGGATTTTTTTGTATTATTTTATTAATTATCGAAAAACTCATGAAACAAGAAGGATATTTATACGAAGGAGGAACAACAATGGAAAAACTAATTTTTACATCAGAATCAGTAACAGAAGGACATCCAGATAAAATGTGCGACGCAATTTCAGATGCTATTTTGGATGCGATTTTAGAGCAGGATCCAATGGGACGTGTGGCATGTGAAACTTGTGCAACGACAGGATTGGTCATGGTGATGGGTGAAGTTACAACAACGGCATACGTCGATATTCAGAAAATCGTAAGGGAAACTGTACGTGAAATTGGATATGATAGAGGAAAATACGGCTTTGACTGTGATACCTGTGGAGTGCTTGTTACATTAGATGAGCAGTCACCTGATATTGCCATGGGTGTAAACAAGGCATTAGAAGCAAAGGAACATAAAATGTCTGACAGTGAAATCGAAGCAATCGGAGCAGGAGATCAGGGCATGATGTTTGGATATGCAACCAAAGAAACTGCTTCCTACATGCCATTTTCGATCGAAATGGCACATAGACTGGCTCGTCAGCTTACAAAAATTCGAAAAGATAAGACTTTAGAATATCTTCGTCCAGATGGAAAGACTCAGGTTTCTGTCGAATATGACGAAAATGGTGATCCACTTAGATTAGAGGCAGTGGTTTTGTCAACACAGCACGATCCAGATGTGACGCAGGAACAAATTCATGAAGACATTAAAAAATACGTTTTCGATCCAATTCTTCCAAAAGAATTGATAGATGAAAATACGAAATTTTTTATTAATCCAACGGGTAGATTTGTAATTGGCGGTCCATGTGGAGATAGTGGATTGACGGGAAGAAAGATCATCGTAGACACGTATGGCGGATATGCTCGTCATGGTGGAGGTGCTTTTTCTGGAAAAGACTGTACAAAAGTAGACCGAAGTGCAGCTTATGCAGCAAGATATGTAGCAAAGAATCTGGTTGCTGCAGGAATTGCTGATCGTTGTGAAATTCAGCTATCTTATGCAATTGGAGTAGCGCAGCCAACATCTGTTATGGTGGATACTTTTGGAACTGGAAAATTATCAAATGAGAAAATTGTTGAAATTATTCGTGAAAACTTTGATCTTCGCCCAGCTGGAATTATTAAAATGCTTGATTTGAGAAGACCAATCTATAAACAAACATCAGCGTATGGTCATTTTGGTCGCAATGATTTGAATTTGCCATGGGAAGCATTAAATAAAGTGGATGATTTAAAAAAATATTTATAAACTGTAAAGCAGGTGGTGGTTCTCAAAATAGGAGAACCACCTTTTTTTATAGAGACATTTTATGAAATCTTAATACTAATTCTGAATGAAGCATGATATACTTATTTATTATGTGAGGTGAGTGTTTTATGAAGATTAAGAAAAGATTATTAGTTTCATTTATCATTATTATTCTTGTTCCTGTGATTACAGGAGCTGCATTGTTTGCTGTTACGGCAGGCCTTCAATTGAGGGAATTGAAGAAATCCTATGGATATGTCAGTGAAGACCATAACTATACGAGCAACACGATTCAGTTGTTGAGTAGCATTACCATTGATGAATATAATAAGATCAGGGATTTGTCTATTAAGAAGCCAGATAAACTGGCAGATATTAACTATTTGAATGAATTGAATAATAAACTGAGCAATCAACATTCTCATATTGATGTTAAACAGGGTGAGAAGTTGATTTATACAGGAAGAGATATCGAGCAGAATTTGTCCTATGAACTTCCCGAATATGGAAGTGGACTCACGGACGCAACAGCTGGATATTATCAAGGCGGAGAGCATCAGTCTTTAATTAAACAAATTGATTTCCAGTTTTCGAATGGAGAGAAGGGCAGTATTTATATTATTAGTCAGGTATCTTCTTTTTTACCTGAGATGAAAGAACTTGCATTTCAGATTGGTGGTATCATTTTACTGGTCCTAATTTTAACAGGGATTGCAGTTACAATCTGGGTGTATCGTGGAATTATCAACCCTGTTAAAAAGTTGCAAAGTGCAGCGGAACATATCAAACAAGGGAATCTGGACTTTTCATTGGATCCGTCAGGAGATGATGAAATGGCAGAATTATGTAAAACATTTGAAGAAATGCGCATTCGTTTAAAGGAATCAACAGAAGAGAAAGTAAAGCAGGATCAGGAAAGTAAGATTCTGATTAGTAATATCTGTCATGATTTAAAGACTCCGATTACTGCAATCCAAGGATATGTAGAAGGAATTATAGACGGAGTGGCAGACACTCCAGAAAAGCAGGCACGATATTTAAGAACAATTCATAGCAAAGCAAATGAGATGAATACTTTAATCAACGAGTTAACCGTGTATTCAAAACTTGATACAAATCGCGCCGTTTATAATTTTAGTAAAATTAATGTGCATGATTACTTTGAGGACTGTATCGAAGAAATTGGTATGGAACTAGAAGCGGAGAATGTGCAGTTGATTTATCAAAATTATGTGGAAGATCATAGTATTGTAATTGCGGATCCGGAACAGCTGCGAAGAGTCATAAATAACATTATAGGAAACGCTGTAAAGTATATGAATAGAGAACCCAAATCCATCCATATTAGAATTAAAGATGTGGGAGATTTTATTCAGGTAGAAATAGAAGATACAGGAAAGGGAATTAGCGGAAAAGATTTGCCCTATATATTTGAGCGATTCTTCCGTGCAGATTCTTCTAGAAATGAAACAAAAGGAAATGGAATTGGATTATCAATTGTTAAGAAAATTTTGGATGATCATGGTGGAAAGATCTGGGCAACCAGCAAAGAAAATGTAGGAACGACGATGTATTTTGTCTTAAGAAAATATCAGGAGGTGCCAAATGAGTAAAATATTAATAATCGAGGACGAAGATAGTATTGCTGAATTAGAAAGAGATTATTTGGAAATTAGTGGATATGACGTTCAGGTAGTAACAGATGGAAAAGAAGGACTAAAAGTGGCATTGGAAGGAGATTTTGATCTGTTTATCTTAGATTTAATGCTTCCGAATATGGATGGATTTGAAATTTGTAAGAAAATCCGTGAAAAGAAAAATACGCCGGTGTTGATGGTTTCAGCAAAAAAAGATGACATTGATAAAATCAGAGGCTTGGGCCTTGGCGCAGATGATTACATTACAAAACCTTTTTCGCCGAGTGAACTAGTTGCAAGAGTAAAAGCGCATCTGACCAGATATGAACGCCTGATTGGATCCAACCATGAAAAAACAAATGATATGGTTGAAATTCGAGGAATTAAAATTGATAAAACTGCACGTAGAGTATGGATCAATGGAGAAGAAAGACAGTTTACAACGAAAGAATTTGATTTGTTAACCTTCCTTGCACAAAATCCAAATCACGTTTATACCAAAGATGAACTGTTTAAGGAAATATGGGATATGGAGTCGGTTGGTGATATTGCAACAGTGACCGTACATATCAAGAAAATCAGAGAAAAAATCGAATTAGATACTTCAAAGCCACAATATATTGAAACAATCTGGGGTGTAGGTTATCGGTTCAAGATATAGGTGGATATAAAATGGATGTAAATCAAATATTGTATGAAGATCAGGATTGTATTGTGTGCAGAAAGCCAGCAGGAATTCCGACACAAAGTGCGAAAATGGCGGAACAGGATATGGTCAGTTTGCTAAAGAATTATCGGGTATCAAAGAAAGAACCCTCCTATCTTGGTGTATGTCATCGACTTGATCAACCAGTGGAAGGAATTATGGTCTTTGCAAAGAACAAGGAAGCTGCTGCTTTTTTGAGTGGGCAGGTTGCCAATAGAAATGTTGGTAAATATTATTATGCTCTTATTTGGGGCCAGATTGATCCTCCTTTGGGGGAACTGGTAGATTATATGAAAAAAGATGACAAAATGCACGGATCGGTTATTTGCATTGCTTCTGATCCAGAAGGAAAGATTGCGCATTTGTCCTATCAGACAATTGCAACAAGAATGATACAGCCTGAGGTAGAAGCATCTCTTGTTAAGATTAAATTGGAGACCGGAAGATTACATCAAATACGACTTCAATTTGCGAATCGGAAGAATCCATTAATTGGTGATCGAAAATATGGTGTAGGACTTTCTGATCGCATCGGACGAACCGTGGCATTGTGTTCTTATCAACTAGAATTTATTCATCCAAAGACCCAAGAATGGATGAAATTCTGTATCCGTCCACAGAATCCGATTTTTGAATTATTCTTGCAAGATATGCAGTGAAATGATACAATACAAAAAATCTCTAAATGAGAACAAGGGTGGTTAGTTTGGAACACAAAGTTTGGGAACAGACGAAGATTCAACGACAAATCCAAATAAGAATGGAATGGGAGAACATGAAACGAATGGTAATGACATCGTTTGTTTTGGTTGTCCTTTTTTCCGTTACCAGGATTAATGCTCTTTGGGCATACGGAGATAGATTTTCGAACTGGATGATGGTATCCGGGTTGGTTATGTGCCTTGCTTGGCAAATAGGATTTGGAGTTTATGGATACTGGTGGATGAGACAAAAACAAGGTGGAAGAACACAGTTGGTTTTGTTAAATTACTGGATTGGAACGAGTACTTCTTTTGTTGTATGTATTCTGATGTCAGACACAACATGGAAGACAATGTTGTTTTTATTTATATTCATTCTTTCCATTGCAATGATCCCATTGCTTTCTGCACGGGAATATTTTGCTTGTGTTGCGTGTGAAGCGCTACTGAGTCTGATGTTGTGGTATCGTGGTATTTTAGATTTGGAACATTGGATCTATACAATAGCAGTGTGCCTTCTATGTGGGTTGATTTCCCGCCAGCAATATCATGCACATCTGAGAAAATATGAAGATCGCTGCAGAATGTCAAATATTCAGAATCAGGCGGAAACAGATCCGATGACAAAGCTTTTAAATCGCAGAGGTCTGGAGAGAAGAATATCAACAATCTGGCCAATGTGTGTACGACAAGGTGTAAATGTGGCAGTTATTATGATGGATATTGATAATTTTAAAAAATATAATGATACCTTTGGACATGGACAAGGCGATTTGTGCATTCAGGAGGTTGCACGAAAATTGATGGAACATACACAGAGGAAGACGGATTACGCTGCGCGAATCGGCGGAGAAGAATTTTTAGTTTTTTTGCCAGATGTATCGAAAGATGAAGCAATTAAGTGGGCGAGAAAATGTAAGGATAGTATCGAATCTTTGGGAATCAAGCAAGCAAATGAAAATTTTTTACCTTACGTTTCTGTTAGCATGGGTATTTGTCATTTAAACCTAAAGGGGCAGGGAGAGTTTTGGGAAATGCAAAATGAAGCAGACAGATGTCTTTATTTATCTAAGGAAAATGGAAGAGCAAGTATTTTTATTGAAGATCATTGTTGTGGACAGACACGAACAGCGTTTGATAAACGACAATATAACTTGGAAAAAGGATTTCGTTCATTAGGATAGAAAAAGTGGACGTGATCTTTAAAATATAAATGTAGGAAAGAGAGAATAACAATGGCAAAAGACAAAAAATTAGTAGAATCCATTACATCCATGAGCGAGGATTTTGCGCAATGGTATACGGATGTAGTTATTAAAGCAGGATTAATTGATTATACAAGTGTAAAAGGATGTATGGTGATTAAACCCAAAGGATATGCAATCTGGGAGAACATTCAAAAAGAGCTGGATCGCAGATTTAAAGAAACAGGCGTTGAAAATGTTTATATGCCAATGTTTATACCAGAAAGCTTATTGCAAAAAGAAAAAGATCACGTAGAAGGTTTTGCACCAGA
The DNA here is from genome assembly GCA_017996675.1 of Lachnospiraceae bacterium. Next base: position 6,775 of record JAGOGN010000014.1, read on the forward strand.
AGTAGCCTGGGTCACACATGGTGGATTAGAACCACTGCAGGAACGTTTGTGTGTGCGTCCAACATCGGAAACTCTTTTTTGCGATTTTTATGCTGGAGAAATTCAGTCTTATCGTGATTTGCCAATGGTTTATAATCAGTGGTGTTCAGTGGTACGTTGGGAAAAGACAACACGACCATTTTTAAGAAGTAGAGAATTCTTATGGCAGGAAGGCCATACTGCTCATGCAACTGCCAAAGAAGCGGTAGAGAGAACAGAGCAGATGCTGAATCTATACGCAAGTTTTTGCGAGGATGTGCTTGCTATTCCTGTAGTAAAAGGACTAAAAACGGACAAAGAGAAATTTGCAGGAGCAGAAGCGACTTATACAATTGAAGCTTTGATGCATGATGGAAAAGCGCTGCAGTCAGGAACTAGTCATAATTTTGGAGATGGATTTGCAAAGGCGTTTGGTATTCAGTATACCGATAGAGATAATAAACTGCAGTATGTGCATCAGACATCCTGGGGAATGACCACCAGAATGATTGGCGCAATTATTATGGTTCACGGAGACGACAGCGGATTGGTGTTGCCACCTAGAATTGCACCAACGCAGGTGATGATTATTCCAATTCGTCAGCAAGAAGATGGAGTGATTCAAACAGCTAAAGAGATCAAAACACGATTAGAGAAGCTTCATACAGTGGCCATTGATTTAACAGACAAGAGTCCGGGATGGAAATTCTCTGAACAGGAAATGCGAGGAATCCCTGTTCGAATCGAATTAGGACCAAAAGATATTCAACAGAATCAATGTGTGGTTGTTCGACGTGATACGAGAGAAAAAATTGTGGTGTCTTTGGATCAGATTGAGACCAAAATGACAGAAATTCTAGAGCAGATGCAGATGGAAATGTTCCAACGTGCAAAAGATCATCGAGATGCACATATTTATGATGCACATAATTATGATGAATTCAAAGAAATTGCCGATCAAAAGCCTGGATTTATCCGCGCAATGTGGTGTGGTGATCCTGAGTGTGAAGCAAAAATCAAAGAAGATACGACTGTGACCAGTCGCTGCATGCCATTTGAACAGGAAGCAATTTCTGATGTATGTGTATGCTGCAATAAACCAGCGAAGAAATTGGTTTATTGGGGGAAGGCGTATTAGGAGATAGGGTTCATGAAAATTACGCTACCAGATAATGTAGAAATGATTATAGACACTCTTACAAAGGCCGGCTACGAAGCATATGCTGTAGGCGGCTGCGTTAGAGACTCAATTTTAGGAAAAAACCCTAAAGATTGGGATATTACAACATCCGCTTTCCCAAATGAGATCAAAGTACTTTTTCCGCGGACAATTGACACCGGTATTTTGCACGGAACAGTGACAGTGATGGTGGGAAAAGAAGGCTATGAGATAACAACATATCGTATTGATGGCGAATATGAAGATGCAAGACATCCGAAAGAGGTTTTGTTTACTTCGAATTTGCAGTTAGATTTAGAACGGAGAGATTTCACGATTAATGCAATGGCATATAATCATCAAGATGGTTTAGTCGATTTGTTCAATGGGGAAGAAGATTTGGAAAATGGACGTTTACGCTGTGTTGGAGACGCACAAATGCGTTTTCAAGAAGATGCTTTGCGAATGATGAGAGCGATACGATTTTCTGCTCAACTGAATTTTTCTATGGATCAATCTGTGAACAATGCGATTCTTAGTTTAGCAGAAAACCTGAAAAAAGTCAGTTCTGAGCGAATACAGGCTGAGTTGATGAAAATATTAGAGTCTGATTATCCTGAGCGGATAACAGAGTTATATCATACAAGACTTTTGATCCAATTTTGGCCAGAATTGGCACAGCAGATGGATCAGCCTTTTGAACTGGATGCAATCATTGCACAGCTGAAAATATTAAAACAGCCACAATTGAGATTAGCACTACTTTTTCTGGGAAAAACTGGTGGAAAAGAGGATGCGAATCGTTCAGAAAAAATACTTCGAAGAATGAAATTTGATAATGAAACCATTCGTAAGGTCAAGCAGTTAAGTTACTGGCATTTGGTTCGTCCTGAATTGGAAGCCTCGTATTTTCGAAAAATGATGTGCGAAGGTGGGGCAGATTTATTTCCGGATTATTTTTTCATACAAGAGGCAAAAGTGCAGGTTCTGGATGAGAAGAATGCACTTTGTCTAAAGAGTTGGATTCAAGGTGCTAGAATAATATGGGAAGAGATTTTGAATAATCAGGATTGCTACTCGATAAGGCAACTTGCAATTACCGGAGAAGACGTAATCGCTCTGGGTATTAAACAAGGCAAACAGGTAGGGGAAGTGCTGAATTTTTTGCTTCTTCAGGTCATGGAAGACCCTTCAAAAAATGAAAAAGAGTATTTGTGTCACCAGGTAAAGGAGTTTATGGAATGAGAAAAATACGAATTCTGATCATGATTCTTTTGACGATGTGTGTTGTGGCAGGATGCACCAAGGAGAAGGGAATCACGAGTGGTAAAGGAACCTATAATCCGGATCAAACAAATGAAGATGAAGAGGACTTGGAGGAAGAAAGTACCGCAAGTCAAGAAACTTTATTTGTACTCATGCAAATTGATGATCAGGAAAAAAGACTGTTGCTTCAGAGGGCGGATGAGAAGGGACAGCAATATTATTATCAATATGACGAATTTACAAAAGTTTATGATAAATATAAAAAAGTAAAAGAATTTTCGAGCCTGGAACCAGGTGATGTAGTGATTCTATCAACGGATAGTAAGAAGAAAAAAGTCCTAAGTCTTACCATGGCAAAACATGTGTGGCAAATGGATCAAATTATAGATCTATCTGTAAAAGCAAATGGAGAAGTTGCTTCTTTCAAGGGGAAGAATTATGCATGGTCCGATCAAATCGGAATATTTTGGAATGATCAGCAGATGACTTTAGAAGAACTGACTAGAATGGATATCTTGAAGATTACTGGAGTAGATCGAAGAATATTATCTGTAAAAGTTGAGACAGGTCATGGTACGGTATCTTTTCAGAATGTAGATAAATTCGTGGGAGGATATGCGTTATTCGGAAATGTTCTCGCAGTGCAGATTCAAAAGGATATGAAAATCCCGCTTCGAGCTGGGTCGATGCTTTTTTCGGTTATGAAGGACGGAATAGGCGGAAGTAAGGAGATGGCAATAGAAGAAAATCAGAATTTGGTGATCGATTTGGAGGCGTTTTCAAATGAAACGATTCAAAAGGGTCAGATTAGTTTTCGTTTGTTGCAGGAAGATGCAAAGCTCTATATTAATGGAGAACTTGTGGATACTACAGTGCCAATTGTACTTAGTTATGGGGGATATCAAATTAAAGTAAAATCGGATCAGTATGATAGTTGGACAAGAACCTTAATGGTGGGTTCGAAGTCGTCAACCATTGTAATCGATTTGGATGAAGTAGAAGATGCAAAGAAAGACACTACAAGTACGGGTAATACTAGTAGCCAAAGCTCGACAGGCAGCAGTACAGGAACAAAACCAAACACGGGGACGAGCGCAGGTGTAAACACAAATACAGGTAGTACGATAACAAATGGTACAACAACAAATAATTCGACTGACACCTCAACTAATACCTCGTCGACAAAGCTAATCGATGATATTTTGAGTGCTTTACTTGGTATAAAAGAACAATCAACAACAAAAACAAATGATTAATGAGTGATGAAAAATAAGAAAGAAGGCAGTAGAAGGATGAATGCAAAATTAATTTACGAGCAATGGCTGAATAGCCCAGTTTATGATGATGAAATCAAAAAAGAATTAATTCAGTTAAAAGGTGATGATAAAGAAATTGAAGAAAGATTTTACAAGGAACTGGAATTTGGTACGGCAGGGCTTCGTGGAATAATTGGGGCAGGAACGAATCGTATGAATAAGTATACTGTTCGTAAGGCAACGCAAGGGCTTTCCAATTATATTCTCAGCCAGCATCTAGAAGGAAAGGGCGTTGCAATCGCCTACGATTCTAGAAATATGTCACCGGAATTTGCGATGGAAACAGCATGCTGTTTTGCGGCAAACGGAATCAAAGCATATTTATTCGAGAGCCTGCGTCCGACACCAGAGCTATCGTTTGCTGTGCGTTTTTATGAATGCGTTGCTGGTGTTAATGTTACAGCTAGTCATAATCCGCCTGAATATAATGGTTATAAAGTTTATTGGTCAGATGGAGCACAAATTACTCCACCCCATGATCTTGGAATTATGGATGAAGTAAGAGGTGTGAAAGCGGAAGAAATGAAGACCATATCGAAAGAAGAGGCTTTAGAATCCAATTTACTTAACTTTATTGGGGAAGAAGTAGATGAAGCATATTTACGAGAACTAGAGCAGCTTGTTTTTCAGAAAGATGTCATTCGCGAATTTCAGGATCAAATTAAAATTGTATATACACCGTTACATGGAACGGGAAACATACCCGTTCGTGAAATCTTAAAACGCGTTGGTTTTTCGAATGTATTTGTTGTAAAAGAACAGGAACTGCCGGATGGTAATTTTCCAACAGTAAGTTATCCAAACCCAGAAACCCAAGAAGCCTTTATGCTAGGACTTCAACTGGCAAAAAAAATTGGAGCGGACTTGATTCTTGCTACGGATCCAGATGCAGATCGTTTGGGCGTTTATGTATTAGATAAAAATGGAGAATATCATTCGCTTACTGGAAATATGTCTGGATGCCTTTTGGGAGAATATGTTTTGAGCCAGTATCAAGAAAAGAATTTGGTACCAGACGATGGCTTTGTGGTGCGCTCTATTGTTACCACAAGAATGTTAGATGCCATTGCAAAGGGATATCATGTAGATTTAGTGGAAGTGCTGACTGGATTTAAATTTATTGGACAGAAAATTTTGGAAAGTGAAACAAGCGGAAAAGGCAAGTATCTTTTTGGAATGGAAGAAAGTTATGGATGTCTTCCAGGTACCTATGCTAGGGACAAAGACGCAGTTGTAGCATCCATGATTTTATGTGAAATGGCGGCCTTTTATAAGAGTAAGAATCAGACTCTGTGGGATGGAATGTTATCCTTATATGAGAGATTTGGTTATTATGAGGACCAGATTTTATCCGCTACAATGGAAGGAAAAGACGGACTGACGAAAATCCAGCAGATTATGGAACAGTTAGAAAGAGAAGAACGTTCTGAAATTGGAGGATTTAAAGTTTTAAGAAAGAGAAACTATCAAACCGGAATCATTGACAATTATGAATTCGGTATTCAGGAAAAGACCAATCTTCCACAGACCAATGCCTTATATTTCGATTTAGAAGGAGATGGATTTGCTTGTGTACGTCCTTCGGGAACAGAACCAAAGATTAAGGTCTATTATGGAGTCAAGGGTGTGAGCTTAACAGACGCAAAAGACAAATCAGAGCAATTGAAGCAAGGAGTTAGTACTTTAGTGCGATAAATTGCTAAAAAGGTAGAGCAAATTTGTCGCAAACCCTCTAAAATAGCGAAATAATCTTGACAAATGAACAGAAAACAATTATAAATAAATTTGTAGGTAATATTGGAAACTGGATCGATATTATGATGAAACTTTAGGAGGAATAAAAGATGAACAAAGCAGAGTTAGTAGCAGTTATGGCTGAAAAAGCTGAAATTTCCAAGAAAGATGCTGAGAAAGCTTTAAAAGCTTTTACAGACGTTGTTGCTGAAGAATTAAAAAAAGGTGAGAAAATTCAGTTAGTAGGTTTTGGTACTTTTGAAGTATCCGAAAGAGCTGAAAGAACCGGAAGAAATCCTCAGAGCGGAAAAGAAATGGTAATCCCAGCTTCTAAAGCTCCTAAATTTAAAGCTGGAAAAGCTTTAAAAGATACAGTTAATGCATAGTAAGATTGTATAAATTAGAAACAGAGGACGCATGCGTCCTCTGTCTTTGTTTATAAGAACATGTACGAGACAGGATAGTGGAGGTATAGACATGAGACTTGATAAATTCCTAAAAGTTTCCAGAATCATTAAAAGAAGAACGGTTGCAAATGAAGCTTGTGATGCTAATCGTGTATTGATCAATGGAAAAGTTGCGAAAGCTTCTCAAAATGTTCAGGTTGGAGATCAGATTGAAATTCAATTTGGAAATAAGCCAGTTAAAGTGGAAGTGTTGGATATTCAGGATACTTCGCGAAAAGATGAAGCAAAAGAATTATTCAAATATATATAAAAATTGGTACAAGGGTTGAAAAAAGGCTGAAGAATGTATAAAATGATACGTAGGAAGCATTTATTCAAACCAGGGAGTGATTCCCTGAGCCATAAGGGGGGATTTTTGTGAGCAGAAATAGTAGAAAACAGCAGAAATCGAATCGACTGGCAATACGCCTTGTAACGGTGATGGTTTTGATCTTAATCACTGTAGTAGGTGTCAATATTGTGCGCCTTCGTAGAGAAATGAACATAAACGAGAAAAGGTATGCGCAGGATATTGAGAGACAAAGAGAAGAACAGAAGCGTAAAAATGAAATCGATGAGTTCGAACAGTACACAGGTACTCTGGACTACGTGGAAGAAGTGGCCAGGGAGAAGCTTGGGATGGTGTTAGGGAACGAGATTGTCTTTAAACCAAATAAAAACCATGATTAACAGCAATAGACTGCCCACTTTTGTGAGCAGTTTTTTTAGGAGAGCAATATGATACAAAAATGTAAAAAATTTATTTCGGACTATCAATTAATTCAACCAAAGGATCGGATTCTTATTGCACTTTCAGGTGGGGCGGATTCCGTTTTTTTGTTTTATCTCTTACTTCAGATTCGGGAGGAAATGGAGTTGGATTTAAGAGCAGTTCATGTGGAACACGGATTACGAGGGGATGAATCCATAAAGGATGCACAATTTGTTGGCAAATTATGTGAACAATATCAGATTCCTTTACAGGAATACTGTTGTAATATTACAAAAAGCGCTAAAAAAAGCGGCAGAACAATTGAAGAAGAAGCACGTGTAGTGCGCTATCGCTTCTTTGAGGAAACTTCAAAAATGTGGGAGATTGATAAAATTGCCATCGCACACAATGCAACGGATGATGTGGAAACGATTCTTTTTCACATGATTCGAGGAAGTGGGCTTACGGGTTTAACAGGAATTCGCCCGATTAGGGAACAGTATATTCGTCCTCTTTTGTGTATCACAGGAAAAGAAATTCGAACATTTTTGGACGGAAATGGAGTTCGATATTGCATAGATGAAACGAATCAAGATATTAAATATTCAAGAAACCGGATTCGTCACTGCATTCTCCCGCAAATGGAAGAAATTAATCCAGGAGTTTTTGGTCATATGGAAGATATGAAAAAAGAATTAATGGAAGTTCGGGATTTTGTGGAAGAAGCAACAAAACAGGCAATTGATCAATATACGGATTATCGAGATGGGACCTATCAGATTTATCAAGATTGCTTCCTCAAAGAAAAGGGATACCTGCAGAATAGGGTGATTTATCAGACGCTGGTTCAATGTGCACAATCGGCGAAGGACATTGAGCGGATTCATGTGGAAAGTGTTCGAAATCTTATGGATAGTCAGGTTGGAAAACGAATTCATCTTCCCTATAAGATGGTGGCTTATCGATCTTATCGAGGTCTTGAAATTGAGCAAGTGAAACAAGAAGATGATGAAGAACGTTCCTATTTGGGCGCAGTAGAATTGGAAATACCGGGCGTAACAAAGGCCGAATACTGGGATGCAACCATACAGACACGTGTCTTTTTTTATGATGGAACAGAAGCTTCCATACCTAAAAATCAGTGTACGAAATGGTTTGACTATGATATAATTAAAAAACGATTAGTAATTCGGAAAAGACAGCCGGGAGACTATATTGCGATTCACCAGGATGGAAGCCTAAAAACGATTAAAAAGCTTTTTACCGATGAAAAAATCCCAGAAAAACAACGGAATGATCAGATGTTGCTGATGATGGAAGATGAATGTTTATGGGCTGTAGGTATACGAATGAGCGAAACTGCAAAGGTTAGTGCTTCGACAAGGCAAATACTGGAGATAAAAATAGATGGAGGATGTTGGAATGAGTGAAACAGTACAGGTATTATTGAATGAGCAGGAAGTAAATGAAAGAATTGCAGCTTTAGGAAAGCAAATCAGTGAGGACTATGCAGGTAAACAAGTTCATTTGATTTGTGTTCTAAAAGGTGGTGTATTCTTCATGTGCGAATTAGCAAAGAGAATTACAATTCCTGTATCAATGGATTTTATGTCTGTATCGAGTTATGGAAATGATACGAAGTCAAGTGGTGTAGTAAAGATTGTAAAGGATTTGGATGAAGCAATTGAAGGAAAAGATGTTCTGGTTGTGGAAGATATTATAGATTCTGGACGTACATTAAGCTACCTTCTTGAGAATTTAAGAAATAGAAAACCAAAAAGCTTGAAATTATGTACGTTGCTGGATAAACCAGAAAGACGTGTAGTGGAAGTGGATGTACATTATACTGGTTTTTCGATTCCTGATGAATTTGTAGTTGGATATGGTTTGGATTACTGCCAGATTTATCGTAACCTTCCATACATTGGAGTTGTGAAACTTGAAGGTGAACAGTCATAGACGGAGGACAGAAAGTGAAGAAGCAATCAAGAGGATTTCTGATATACATTGCTTTAATCATAGGAGTGATTTTCTTATGGTATTTCCTTGGTAAAGGGAATCCATTTGTAGAGACCTATTCCCAGAAAGCATTCGAGAAGGACATGAATGCGGGAAAGGTAGTAAAGGTAGAAATCGACCAAAGCAGAGATGTTCCAACAGGAACTCTGTATGTGGGTATTAAAAAAGTTGGACAGGACAATAAAGCAACTGTGGAAACCAAGGAATTACATGTTTCTAACGTAAACGATGCACAGAAACAGTTGGATGAGATGGGCTTTGAGGATTACGTAGTAAATGCCGTTCCACCAGAAAGTGTCTGGAAGGGATTGTTGCCATTATTGTTAGTATTCGGTGCAATGTTCATACTCTATGTGATTTTGATGAACCGACAGATGGGAGCCAATAATTCAGGAAATGGAAAGATGATGAATTTTGGCAAGAGTCGAGCGAGAATGATTACGGCTGATCAGGAAGAAGGACGAGTTCTTTTTTCCGGCGTAGCAGGATTACAGGAAGAAAAAGAAGAATTAGTTGAATTAGTTGACTTTTTGAAGAACCCGAAAAAATATACGATGCTTGGAGCTAGAATCCCGAAAGGAATTATTTTGGTAGGACCTCCAGGAACCGGTAAGACCTTACTTGCGAAGGCAGTTGCTGGCGAAGCAGGAGTACCTTTTTTTAGTATTTCAGGTTCTGATTTTGTGGAAATGTTTGTTGGTGTAGGAGCTTCTCGTGTAAGAGATTTATTTGAAGAAGCAAAGAAGAACGCTCCTTGTATCGTATTTATCGACGAAATTGATGCAGTTGCAAGAAGACGTGGAACTGGTATGGGCGGAGGCCATGATGAGAGAGAACAGACATTGAACCAAATGCTGGTTGAGATGGATGGCTTTGGAATCAATGAGGGTATTATCGTAATGGCTGCAACAAATCGTGCAGATGTTTTGGATCCAGCTATTTTGAGACCAGGTCGCTTCGACCGTAAAGTTTATGTTGGCAGGCCAGATGTCAGAGGGCGTGAAGAAATTCTTCAGGTTCATACAAAAAACAAGCCGCTAAGTGATGACGTGGATTTGAAAGCAATTGCGCAAACCACTGCAGGATTTACTGGTGCAGATTTAGAGAATTTAGTAAACGAAGCAGCAATTTCAGCAGCAAAAGATAATCGCGGATTTGTTCAAATGAATGATATTCAGGCTTCTTTTGTCAGAGTTGGAATTGGACAAGAAAAGAAGAGTAGAGTTATTTCGGATAAAGAGAAGAGAATTACCGCTTATCATGAAGCGGGTCATGCAATATTGTTTCATCTTTTACCAGATGTGGGACCTGTATATTCGGTATCTATTATTCCTACAGGACCTGGAGCAGCAGGTTATACGATGCCTTTACCAGAAAGAGACGAGATGTTTCAGACGAGGGGTCGTATGAGACAGGAGCTAATGGTAGATTTGGGCGGAAGAATTGCAGAGGAAATGATTTTTGATGATATTACGACGGGAGCTTCAGAAGATATAAAACAGGCGACGAAGATGGCGAAAGCCATGGTGACACGCTACGGAATGTCTGAGAATATTGGTTTAGTTTCTTATGCAGAAGATGATGATGAAGTCTTTATAGGAAGAGATTTAGCTCATACCCGTGGATTTGGAGAGGTTGTAGCATCTGCAA